>NZ_QQAY01000006.1 GCF_003350505.1 Falsibacillus pallidus | reverse complement strand
CCTTCGCCAGTTCTTCAACCGCAGAAGAAGATATGACTTCTTTAATAGCCTCCGAAAAAGCAGCTAATTCTCGATGTAAATTCTTCATAAATAAATACTCCTTACTCTAAAATTCTGCATGGCAGAACTTTAGAGTAAGGAGAAAATTTACTTTCGTCGACTAATTTGCCTTAAGTTGATGGCTATGGTGACAGGCACTGCCTGTTTCACCAACCCGGTTTTTTGTTTGGTCTTATTTTTGGTTTTGGATGGAAGCGTTGATGAATTCACGGAACAACGGCTGCGGCCTTGTTGGTCTTGATGTGAATTCTGGGTGGAATTGAGATGCAACGAACCAAGGATGGTCTGCAAGCTCAATGACCTCTACAAGACGTCCGTCAGGGCTTGTCCCTGAGAATAGGAAGCCTGCATCTTCCATTTGCTGACGATAGTGGTTATTGAACTCATAGCGATGGCGGTGGCGCTCATAGACCACTTCTTCGTTGTACGCTTCAAATGCTTTTGTTCCTGGAGTCAGTTTGCATGGATACAAACCAAGTCTCAATGTTCCGCCCATATCCTCGATGTCCTTTTGTTCAGGAAGCAAATCGATCATTGGGTATGGAGTATCCGGCTGGATTTCTGCAGAATGTGCGCCCTCAAGGCCAAGTGCATGGCGTGCAAATTCAACTGTCGCCAGCTGCATGCCCAAGCAGATTCCAAGGAACGGAACTTTGTTCTCACGTGCATATTTAGTCGCAAGGATCTTCCCTTCGATTCCGCGGTCTCCGAATCCACCAGGAACAAGGATTCCGTCTGCATCACTCAAGTAATCTTGTACATTCTCAGCGGTCACATGCTCAGAGTTGATCCAGTTGATTTCAATATCGGCATCAAATGCATATCCTGCATGTTTCAATGCTTCAACGACAGAAATGTAGGCATCTTGAAGCTCTACATATTTCCCAACTAGCGCGATTGTTGTTTTGCCTTTAAGGTTTGTCACTTTCTCAACTAGCGCTTTCCACTCTGTCATGTCCGCTTCATGCGTTTCTAGCTTCAAATGATCGACAGTCAGCTGATCAAGGTGCTGCTCTTGAAGGGCAAGAGGGATGGAATATAGCGTATCCGCATCTTGGCACTCGATAACAGCATTCTTATCGATGTCGCAGAATAGAGCAATTTTATCCTTCATATCTTGGGATATCGGCATTTCTGTACGCACCACGATTACAGTTGGCTGGATGCCAAGACTGCGAAGTTCTTTAACACTGTGCTGAGTAGGCTTCGTTTTCATTTCCCCTGCCGCTTTGATGTAAGGAACGAGTGTACAGTGGATGTACATGACATTGTCGCGTCCAACATCGCTCTTGATTTGACGGATTGCTTCCAAGAAAGGAAGGGATTCGATATCTCCCACTGTTCCGCCGATTTCCGTGATAACTACATCTGCATTTGTTTCACGGCCTGCACGGAAAACGCGCTCCTTGATTTCATTGGTGATATGAGGAATGACTTGAACAGTTCCTCCCAAATAATCGCCGCGGCGCTCTTTCTTCAATACTGTGGAATAAATTTTACCAGTCGTTACACTGCTGTATTTCGTTAAGTTGATATCAACGAAACGCTCATAATGGCCAAGGTCAAGATCCGTTTCCGCACCATCATCTGTTACGAAAACTTCCCCATGCTGGTATGGGCTCATTGTCCCTGGATCCACGTTGATGTATGGATCGAATTTTTGGATTGTCACGCTCAAGCCGCGGTTTTTCAAAAGGCGCCCCAATGAAGCTGCGGTAATCCCTTTTCCTAGTGATGAAACTACACCGCCGGTTACGAAAATATATTTTGTCACGTCTGTTTCCCCTTCCTGTTGAGTCTTTCTGTTCTACATATAGAATCAGCAAAACTGATAATTCATAATCAATTTTTTGTTATAGGGGGTTAAAAAAAACAAAAACGCCCCACTGACAAAATGTAGTGGGAGCGTTATAGTCATCTCATTGTCCCTTTTTAGGGAGCCCAAATAAAATAGTAACTGCGTCTTGATTAGAAGTCAAGAGGATTATAAATCTTCCTTATCCTCTTCTTCGATCTCATCTTCAAGCTCTTCCTCTTCTTCTTCATCATCGCCAAGATCGAAGTCGTCGTCTTCAATTAAATCTTCTTCGATTTCTTCCTCTTCATCAATATCATCGAAGTCCTCATCGTCGTCGTCATCGTCATCTTCGTCGTCTTCGACAAGATCTTCTTCTTCGAAATCATCCAGATCATCGTAATCGAAATCTTCTTCTTCGATTTCTTCAATATCCTCTTCTTCGACTTTCTTCGCCTTTTTCTTACGAGGCTTGATTGTTGGAGCTGTTTCTTCTTCCTGCTGGTCAATCGGGTACCATTCACGAAGACCCCAGCGATTTTCACCAAGGGTAATGAAACTGCCTTCAACGTTCAAATCCGTATAAAATTGGACTAAACGTCCACGTGCAGCTTTTTTGTCTATTTCTAAAATGCTTGAAATTTCTTCAACCAAATCACTGAAAGCTACAGGTTGCTTTCTCTCTTTTAAAATTTCAAATGCCAATTCAATAAATGACATTTCTTTCTTTTCATCTTTGGACATTCCTTTCAAACTCAAATCCGGCACTTCCTTTCTCTATTTCACACTCTATTAATCAAAGGCTGTTTTCGATCGAAAAATCCCTAATCATAAGAGTAAAAGGGCATAATTCCGCAAATTCTTAGTAGAATACACATAATCCATTATAAACAAATGTAAAACATTTATGCTAGATTTATGTAGCATTTCCCATAAATTTTTCCTCGCGCCTTGGTTCAGGAAATTTGCTAGAAAAAACGATAGCCTTTGCTGCCGTTATGGAAAAGATGCCTTAGATGAAGGGAAAAGCGAAGAAACCGGTGTGGTTCTTCGCTTTCCTTCTTATCACATTTCTTCTTACATATTCCGTCTATACTGCCCGCCTACTTGGTAGAGTGCCTGCGTGATTTGGCCGAGGCTGGCTACTTTTACGGTTTCCATGAGTTCGGCGAAGATGTTGCCGCCTGTCATGGCTGTCTGTTTTAGTTTGTCGATGGCTGCCTGGGTTTCGTCCTTGTTGGCATCCTGGAAGGAACGAAGGTTTTGGATTTGTGTTTCTTTTTCTTCTTTGGTTGCACGTGCGAGTTCGATGTTGTTCATTTCTTCCTCGGACGGCGGGTTCGGGTTCAGGTATGTGTTGACGCCGATGATTGGAAGTTCGCCAGTGTGTTTCTTCATTTCATAGAACATGGATTCTTCCTGGATCTTTCCGCGCTGGTACTGTGTTTCCATCGCACCGAGGACGCCGCCGCGGTCGTTGATTCTTTCGAATTCCTGAAGGACCATTTCTTCTACGAGGTCTGTCAGTTCTTCTACGATGAAAGAGCCTTGCATCGGATTTTCGTTTTTGGACAATCCGTGCTCTTTTGTGATGATCATCTGGATGGCCATTGCACGGCGCACGGATTCTTCCGTCGGTGTTGTGATGGCTTCGTCATATGCATTTGTATGAAGGGAGTTGCAGTTATCCTGCAATGCCATCAATGCTTGAAGCGTTGTACGGATATCGTTGAAATCGATTTCCTGTGCATGCAGCGAGCGGCCGGATGTCTGGATGTGGTACTTCAGCTTTTGGCTGCGTTCGTTGGCGCCGTATTTGTTTTTCATGACAGTCGCCCAGATTCTGCGTGCGACGCGGCCGATTACAGTGTACTCCGGATCTAATCCATTCGAGAAGAAGAAGGATAGATTCGGCGCGAAGTCATCGATGTTCATGCCGCGGCTCAAGTAGTATTCCACGTATGTGAATCCATTGGCAAGCGTGAAGGCCAGCTGTGAAATCGGGTTGGCGCCAGCTTCTGCAATGTGATAGCCGGAAATGGACACGGAATAATAGTTTCGGACGCTGTTATGGATGAAGTAATCCTGGATATCACCCATCATGCGAAGGGCGAATTCAGTTGAGAAGATGCAAGTGTTCTGTCCTTGATCTTCTTTCAGGATATCGGCCTGCACCGTACCTCGGACTGTTTTCAGCGTCAATGCCTTCACTTCTTCGTATTCTTCAGCTGTCAATGAACGGCCGAGCTCTTCTTCCTTCTTTTCCACCTGCTGTTTGATGGCGGTATTCATGAACATGGCCAGGATGATCGGCGCCGGTCCATTAATGGTCATCGAAACGGATGTAGATGGATGGCAAAGGTCGAATCCGGCATAAAGCTTGTTCATATCTTCAAGGGTACAGATGCTGACGCCGCTCTCGCCGACTTTTCCGTAGATGTCCGGGCGGTAGTCAGGATCTTCACCGTAAAGCGTGACAGAGTCGAATGCGGTGCTCAAACGTTTCGCATCATCATCCTTCGATAGATAATGGAAGCGGCGGTTTGTTCTTTCCGGCGTTCCTTCTCCAGCAAATTGGCGCTTCGGATCTTCGCCTTGGCGTTTGAACGGGAATACCCCTGCTGTATATGGGAAGGATCCCGGCACGTTCTCTTTATAGACCCATTTCAGGATTTCGCCGTAGTCTTCATATTTCGGCAGCGCCACTTTTGGAATATCCAGTCCTGACAAGCTTTTGACAGTCAGTTCTGTGACGATTTCCTTGTCGCGGATTTTTGTAACGAATTGGGTGCCGCTGTATTTCTCGCGAAGCTCGCTCCATCCGCTCAAAACCTTTTTCGATTGAGGGGATAGTTTCTCTTCCACGTCTTTTTTCAATGCTTCAAGTGAAGTTAGAACCTCTTCATTTCTTTCTTTTTCAGTGACTGCAGCAATGGCGCCTTCCAATTGGAACAAGCGGCGTGCCAATCGCACCTGCTCTTCTGCTTCCTTATGATAGTTGCGGACAGTATCAGAGATTTCACGGAGGTAGTAGCGTCTATTGTTCGGAATGATGACATTCTGTTTTTCTACTTTGACGTTTTTCGAGAACGGAACATTCCAGTCCAGATTCATTTTTTCATTGATTTTTTCAACCAATGCAGCGAATAATGCGTTTGTTCCAGGATCGTTGAATTGGCTCGCAATTGTTCCGTAGACAGGCATTTCTGAAAGGTTTTTGTCAAAGAGTGTACGGCTGCGCTGATATTGCTTTTGCACTTGGCTCTTTGCATCCTCGGACCCTTTGCGCTCAAATTTATTGATGACGATCAAATCGGCAAAGTCGATCATATCGATTTTTTCAAGCTGGGAAGGTGCCCCGAATTCACTTGTCATAACGTACATGGAAAGATCGCAGATTTCTGTAATCTCTGCATCCCCCTGGCCGATTCCGCTTGTTTCAACGATGACCAGGTCATAGTTTGCGGCCTTTACTACATTGATAGCGTCTTTGATTGCCAAAGAAAGCTCTGACTTCGATCCGCGTGTCGCCAAGCTTCTCATGTAGATGCGCGGCGAGGAGATGGCATTCATGCGGATGCGGTCTCCAAGCAGGGCTCCGCCAGTTTTTTGCTTTGTTGGATCGACGGAAAGAACAGCGATTTTCTTTTCCGGAATTTCATTGATGAAGCGTCTGATCAGTTCATCCGTCAATGAACTTTTTCCTGCTCCGCCTGTTCCTGTGATTCCGACAACAGGAACGGAATTGGCCAGTGCACGGACCTTTGCGAAAATGCTCTCAGCAGTTGCTGCCGCTTCCTTGTTCTCGCCAATTTGATATTCTGCAAGAGTGATAAGCTTAGAAACGGTCGGGACATGGCCATCCTTCAATTTTTCGATGTCTTGGCGGATGGATTCTGTCACAGTCGGGTGGTCGCATTCTTCAAGCATTCTGTTGATCATCCCTTGAAGACCTAGACTCCGGCCGTCATCAGGTGAAAAGATGCCTGCGATTCCGTAGTCATGAAGCTCCTTAATTTCCCGAGGAATGATGACTCCGCCGCCGCCTCCGTAAATCTTGATATGGTCTGCGCCTTTTTCCTTCAGCAGGTCATACATATATTTGAAATATTCCACATGGCCGCCTTGGTATGAAGATATCGCAATCCCCTGCACATCTTCGTGGATCGCTGCCTGCACGACTTCTTCTACTGAACGATTGTGCCCTAAGTGAATGACTTCCGCTCCGCTGGACTGCAGGATCCTCCTCATGATATTAATTGAGGCATCATGGCCGTCGAATAAACTGGATGCTGTAACAAAGCGAATATGGTGCTTCGGTTTATAAACTTCTGTTTGATTCATCGTTCTCCCCCTGTTCCCACTGTTGTTTTGTACCCTTTGATTCCTGAGAATAATAGATCGGTTTGAATCGAGATGTATTCCTCGATGGTCCATTGCTTCCTGAGCGCCCATCTTCTGAAGCCCCACATCTGGCCTTGGACGAATATGTTATGGGCAAGCATGTGGACGTGATGTGAATCGATGTCGAGCTCGCCGTTTTCCTGGCATCTCATGATCAGCGTTTCGAACATTCCGACCATTTCCAATTCCTTTTTCAACACGTATGGAAGGGCGTCTTTTGTCAAAGACTTGACCTCCTGATACATGACGAGCACTTCATCCTGCATTTCGTCCATTATTTTAAAATAGTACGCGATGCCGAGTCGGAGGCTTTCAAGCGTCCCCTGGCTCGTATCCATTCCTTGAAGGCGGTCGCGCACCTGATCGTAGATGCTGTCGCACACCAGATAGAGGATATCTTCCTTCGTCCGGATATATTCGTAGAGCGTCCCGATGCTGAAGCCGGCCGCACTGGCTATTTCCCTTGTGGTGGTCCGGTGAAAGCCTTTCTTTTTAAAAAGGGCAACAGCTCCCCTGATCATCTGGTCCCTTCTTTTCATTACCAGCCGTTCATCCTTGACTGATGCATGGACTTCACGTTTTTTATTCAAAAACCTCCACCTCCCCTTTCGTTCGTTTTCCCCTTTGTTGAAGAAGACGAAGCTATGTTCACTCTTCGTCTTCCTTCTTTCTCTATTGGTCGATTCTCAATTATTTTGTCAGCATGCGGCTGATGACCAGACGCTGGATTTCCTGCGTTCCTTCATAGATTTGCGTGATTTTCGCATCTCTCATGTAGCGCTCCACCGGGTAGTCTTTTGTATAGCCGTAGCCTCCGAAGATTTGAACCGCTTCTGTCGTCACTTTCATCGCTGTGTCGCCTGCCATGAGTTTAGACATTGCAGATTCCTTTCCATATGGAAGGCCTTCGGATTCAAGCCATGCCGCTTGATACGTCAATAATCTGGATGCTTCGATGCCTGTTGCCATATCCGCAAGTTTGAAGGAAATCCCTTGGTTGGCTGCAATCGGCTTGCCGAATTGCTGGCGCTCTTTCGCGTAGTTGACAGATGCATCAAGAGCACCTTGGGCAATCCCAACTGCCTGTGCAGCGATTCCGTTTCGTCCTCCATCAAGCGTCATCATGGCAATCTTGAAGCCTTCGCCAACTTCACCCAAGATGTTTTCTTTTGGTACACGGCAGTCCTCAAAGATAATCTCAGTTGTTGGGGATGAACGGATCCCGAGTTTTTTCTCCTTCTTCCCTACGGAGAATCCAGGGAAGTCCTTCTCGATGATGAATGCCGTTGTTCCGCGTTGTTTTTGAGTCGGGTCTGTCAAAGCAAACACGACATAGATGTCAGCGATGCCGCCGTTTGTAATGAAGATCTTGGATCCGTTCAAAATATAATCGCCGCCGTCTTCACGCGCAGTCGTCCTCATGCCGCCGGCGTCGGAACCTGAACCAGGCTCAGTCAATCCGTAGGCGCCGATTTTCTCTCCTTGCGCCATTGGTCTTAAATACTTTTGCTTCTGCTCTTCTGAACCGAACTTGTAGATCGGCCATCCAGCCAATGAAGTATGAGCGGAAAGCGTTACTCCTGTTGATGCACAGACGCGGGAAAGCTCCTCAACAGCGATGCAGTAGGCCAAATAGTCAAACCCGATGCCGCCGTACTCTTCCGGCCAAGGAATGCCCGTCAATCCAAGCTCCGCCATTTTATCGAAGATTTCGCGGTCAAAGCGCTCTTCTTCATCTCTTTCTGCAGCAGTAGGCGCCACTTCATTCAGGGCAAAATCGCGCACCATTTTTCTTAGCATTTCATGTTCTTCTGTCAATTTAAAATTCATGTTCGTTTCCTCCGTTCGTTATGTTCTATTTCATTAGGTGTTTGCTGATTACAATATGTTGGATCTCACTTGTACCTTCATAGATTTCCGTGATTTTTGCATCACGGAAATAGCGCTCCACAGGGTAGTCTTCTGTATAGCCGTAGCCTCCAAATACCTGGATGGCTTCTGTTGCCGTTTCGACTGCTGCTTTAGATGCAAACAGCTTCGCGATGGATGCTTCTTTTCCACAAGGCTCATCTTCTGCCCTGAGGCTGGCCGCACGGTACACAAGAAGCTTTGCTGCTTCTACATTAGTGGCCATATCTGCGAGCTTAAAGCCAATTCCCTGCTGGGCTGCAATCGGCTTGCCGAATTGAACGCGTTCTTTTGCATACTCGACTGCTTTTTCTAAAGCTGCCTCTGCAATCCCGAGCGCCTGGGCGGCGATGCCTATCCTGCCGACATCGAGGTTTGCCAAAGCAATTTTAAAACCGTCGCCTTCTTCTCCAAGCATGTTTTCTTCCGGCACCATCATATCTTCAAACGTCAGCTGGACTGTACGGGATCCATGAAGGCCCATCTTATGTTCATCCTTGCCGATGATGAGGCCCGGCGTCCCTTTTTCTACGATGAACGCTGAGATTCCGCGGCTTCCTTTTGATGGATCTGTGGAGGCGAATATGATGTAGACATCCGCTTCCCCGCCATTGGTGATGAATACTTTGGAGCCGTTGATGACATAGTGTCCATCCTTTTTCACCGCTTTTGACTTGAGGCTGCCAGCGTCCGAACCGGCACTCGGTTCTGTAAGGCAGAAAGCACCCAAGTATTCCCCTGATGCCAGCTTTGTGACATACTTTTGCTTCTGCTCTTCATTTCCGAAATAAAGGATCGGGTTCGTCCCTACCGAAGTATGTACGGACAGGATGACCCCTACTGTCGCACTGACTTTGGAAAGTTCATTGATGGCAATGATATAAGAGGTGAAATCCATTTCGGATCCGCCGTATTTTTCAGGGGTGGTAATCCCCATCAGGCCAAGTTCAGCCATTTTCTTCAATATTTCACGCGGAAACTCCCCTGCTTCCATTCTTTCGATGAATGGAGTGATTTCTGCCTCAGCGAAGTCGCGGACCATCTTCCGCATCATTTCCTGTTCTTCTGTAAACCGTAATTCCATCTTTCTCCCCTCCGCGCCGTTGATCGTGTTGATTCTTTAATCAGCTATACGTATAGAAGCCTCTGCCGGATTTCTTGCCGAGCCAGCCAGCCTTCACATACTTGCGGAGAAGCGGGCATGGACGATATTTGTCGTCACCAAATCCTTCGTGCAGCGTCTCCATGATATAAAGGCATGTATCAAGGCCGATAAAGTCTGCCAATGTGAGCGGACCCATTGGGTGGTTCATCCCAAGCTTCATGACTTCATCGATCGCCTCGACTGTCGCCACACCTTCATAAAGGGTATAGATGGCTTCGTTGATCATTGGCATCAAGATCCTGTTGGATACAAATCCCGGGAAGTCATTCACTTCAACAGGCACTTTATTCAAGGATTTCGTCATATCTTCGATTGCTTGATACACTTCGTCTGCCGTTGCAAGGCCGCGGATGATTTCCACCAGCTTCATGACCGGAACCGGGTTCATGAAATGCATGCCGATGACTTTTTCCGGGCGTTTCGTTGCTGCGGCAATCTCTGTGATCGGCAAGGAGGATGTATTGGAAGCCAAAATCGCATGCTCTGGCGCAATCTCATCGAGCTGTGCAAAAATCTTTGTTTTGATGTCCATGTTCTCTACTGCCGCTTCGATCACGATGTCTACATTTTGAGCATCTTGAAGATTAGTAGATTGCTTGATATTTCCCAAAACGGAAGTCTTCTCATCTTCAGTCATGCGGCCTTTCTCTACATTGCGGGTAAGGTTCTTCGTAATGACGCCAATGCCACGCTCCACAAATTCCGGCTTTAAGTCGTTCAAATAGACTTCAAAGCCTGCCTGTGCACAAACCTGTGCAATCCCTGATCCCATTTGGCCTGCTCCAATTATCATCACTTTTTTAATGTTCATCTATGTTTCCTCCCCTTTGTTTTGGGCTCTTTTCTCAAAGTATTGTTGCTTTACGCATTAAAACAGGATAACTTATGCAATCTTTGATGAAGATTTAGCTCGAAAAGAGCCTGGATACTCCAACTCAACGCACTAGACAGCTAGTTTTACGTTAAAATCGGCATTAAGATTTTAACAACATAGTTTTCGAAAACAGCCTTTCTTTAAAAACGAATTAGTTTTTCGGTACTTCGATCATTACGGCATCACCTTGGCCGCCGCCAGAGCAGATAGCAGCAATCCCGATTCCGCCGCCGCGTCTTTTCAGTTCATACGCTAGTGTCAGGATGATGCGGGCACCGGAAGCTCCGATTGGATGTCCAAGTGCGATCGCACCGCCGTTGACGTTCACTTTTTCCGGATCAAGTCCGGCAATTTTGCTGCTTGCCAGTGAAACGGCAGCAAATGCTTCGTTGATTTCGAATAAGTCGATTTCCTCAAGCGATTTTCCTGTCTTTTTGAGCAGTTCATTGATTACGAGCCCTGGCGTCTGCGGGAAATCTTTTGCTTCCACTGCGATGGCAGCATGGCCGATGATTGCAGCTAGCGGGGTCTTCCCTTCTTTTTCCGCACGCTCTTCACTCATCAACAGCATCGCAGCTGCACCGTCATTCACGCCCGGTGCATTTCCGGCCGTGATCGTACCATCGTGGCCAAAGACCGGACCCAGCTTTTGCAGCTTCTCGATTGATGTATCTTTCCGCGGCGCTTCATCCGTGCTTACGATGATTGGATCGCCTTTTCTCTGTTTGATGGATACAGGCACGATTTCCTCTGCAAAGAGTCCATCTTCCATCGCTTTGACGGCACGCTGATGGCTTCTCAATGCCCATTCATCCTGCTGCTCTCTCGTAAGCTCGAATTCTCTCGCCGTTGAATTTCCGTATGTTCCCATGTGCACTCCATTGAAAGAGCATGTCAGCCCGTCGTGGACCATCAAATCTTTGACCGTGGAATCGCCCATCCTGAATCCCCAGCGTGCTTTCGGCAGGATATACGGCGCGTTTGACATGGATTCCATTCCGCCTGCGAGGATGACCTCGCCGTCCCCCGCACGGATGATTTGGTCCGCGAGTGTCACGCTTCTCATTCCGGAAGCACATACTTTATTGATCGTCTCTGTTTTCACTTCCCATGGGAGGCCGGCGTGGCGTGCAGCCTGTCTTGAAGGGATCTGGCCCTGGCCGCCTTGAAGGACGGATCCCAAGATGACTTCTTCTACCTTTTCTGCTTGAACGTCTGCGCGCTTCAACGTTTCAGCGAGCGCAATGCCGCCTAATTCTGAAGCTGTCAAGGAACTGAGCGCCCCTCCCATTTTTCCGAAAGGTGTACGGGCACCACTGATAATCACTGTTTTTGCCATGAAGAATCTCTCCTTTTCGTTTCATTTCAAGAGCGGGTAAACGCTTACAATTTTTCGACTGAACGCTCGCTCGGAGCTTCCCAATAAGGAAAGGGACAAGATTGCCCCTTCATGAAAACGCTTCATATGTTTTTATTTTACAAGAAAAATAGCCGGAATAAAAACATTTTATAAATAATTCGAAAAATTATTTATTTCATATCAATTCCGTCTATTGTATTCACTTTACTTTACTTTTGGCTCATCAAGATACAAGCGTGGAAGGACCGATTGATCCGCATACCGCTTTTTCAAGCAGCTCCGCCACGTCGTAAGTGCTGACGTTTTCTTCGACTTCCTTCGCTTTTGTTCCATCGGACAGCATCGTCAAGCAGTATGGGCATCCAGAACTGATGACAGATGGATTCACAGCAAGCGCCTGCTCCGTACGCGCGACGTTGACGCGGTGGCCAGTGTCTTCTTCCATCCACATCAATCCGCCTCCAGCACCGCAGCACATTCCCTTCTCGCGGTTTCTTTCCATTTCGATGAGCTTGACGCCCGGAATGGATTTTAAGATTTCTCGAGGAGGATCGTACACTTCATTGTAGCGGCCAAGGTAGCAGGAATCATGGAATGTGATCGTTTCATTCACTTCAAATTTAGGCTTCAAGCGCCCTTCCTCAACGAGCTTCGCAAGCACTTCTGTATGATGGTATACTTCCGCCTGCAATCCAAAGTCAGGATATTCGTTTTTGAAAATATTGTAGGCATGCGGGTCGATCGTGACGATTTTCTTCACTTCGTTCTTTTCGAATTCCGCAATGTTCGCCTGTGCAAGCTCCTGGAACAAAAACTCGTTTCCTAAGCGGCGCGGCGTATCTCCTGAGTTCTTTTCCTTGTTTCCTAAAATCGCGAACTTCACGCCTGCTTCGTTCATCAGCTTCGCGAAGGATAAAGCGATTTTTTGGCTTCGGTTGTCAAAAGACCCCATGGATCCGACCCAGAATAAATATTCGAATTCTTCATCGGCTTTTTTCATTTCTTTTACCGTTGGAACGACGACATCTTCGCGTGCTTCACGCCAGTTCTCGCGCTCTTTCCGGTTCAATCCCCAAGGGTTTCCTTGGCGTTCGATGTTTTGCATCGCTCTTTGCGCATCCGCGTCCATCTTACCTTCCGTCAAAACAAGGTAGCGGCGCATATCGATGATTTTATCCACGTGTTCATTCATGACCGGACATTGATCTTCACAGTTGCGGCAAGTCGTACATGCCCAGATTTCTTCTTCTGTGATGACTTCCCCGATCATGCTTGCACTGTATGCCAATCCTGCTGCCGCTTCTTCTGCTCCCTGCCCGGCTGCTGCCATGGCAATCTGGTTGCCTTTCGTGTTAGAGAAAGCAAATGTCGGCACCCATGGCTGTTTCGATGTCACTGCTGCACCGTGGTTTGTCAGGTGGTCACGCAGCTTCACAATCAAATCCATCGGAGAAAGCATTTTTCCCGTACCTGTAGCCGGACACATATTCGTGCATCGTCCGCATTCTACACAGGCATATAAATCGATCAGCTGGAGCTGGTTAAAGTCCTCGATTTTTCCGACCCCGAAGGATTCCTGGGATTCATCTTCAAAATCGATCGCTTTCAGCTTCCCTGCATTTTCTAAACGGTTGAAATAAACGTTGGCCGGTCCTGCAATCAAGTGAGCATGCTTGGACTGCGGCACATATACTAGGAACCCAAGCAGGAATGTCAGATGGATCCACCAAGCGATATAGAAAATCGTGATGGATGCTGTCTTCCCGATTGCACCAAGCGCCATGGCGATAAGCGATGCCACCGGCTCTGTCCAGGACAGCTCTTCTCCATGCCAGATGATGCCCATTCCGTTTCCGATCAAGACTGAAAGCATCAGTCCACCGATAAAAATAAGGACAAGCCCTGATTTAAATCCTCTCTTCAAACGGACCAATTTCTCCACATATCTGCGGTAGAAAGCCCATACAACCGCTACTAGAATGACAAGCGTAACGATTTCCTGGAAAAATGTGAACCCTGCATAAAGCGGTCCAAGCGGCAAATGCGAATCAGGATTGATTCCTTTCCAAATGAAATCAATCGCACCGAATTGGACAAGAAGGAAGCCATAGAAAAACATGACGTGGATAGCCCCACTCTTTTTGTCCTTCAAAAGCTTCTTCTGTCCGAATACGTTGACCCAGATCTTTCGCATCCGTTCTTTTACGTTGTTATCAAACTCAGCTTTTTTGCCAAGTTTAATGTATTCGATTCTTGTCTTTACCACGTAGACGAACAAGCTGATCGCGTAAGCGGTTACAAGAAGAAATGCAATAAGGTTTACCCAAAGTAATCCATTCATCTCTGCTGACCTCTCCCTTCAAATATCTGTCTGCAATCCCCATTGTTGAAACTTTTAAAAAGAAGTTAATTTTCTGAAAAACTATATAGTTCCATTATATAATGAATGAGCATTCAGTCAACAACTTTTCAAAATGTTTTCTTCCACCTGCACAATTTTTTCTTTTCCCCTCTTCAGCACATTTCTTAGTTTGCTTACGATTAATTAGGGGATTCTAATAAAAAAAGTCTTTAAGCAGAAGTGAGGTTCAGCCTATGGTTTTCGTTTGGTTCGCTGCAGCAGCAGGCATCATCGTTTTGCTGGTATTCCTGCTTGTCCTAGATTTTAAGCTGGGCAAAAAAGCTTATGCCAAAAAGGCAGAGTGGCGTGATTACCCTATCAGGTCCAGCTCCATTGAAATGATTGCCGACGGAACGGAATTATTTGATCAAATGTTCGAGGATATCAAACAAGCACAAAAACAAATCTACATCCTTTTTTATATCATTAAAAATGATGACTTCAGCAAGTCCTTCCTGGATCTCCTAGGGCAGAAGGCAAAAGAGGGCCTTGAGGTAAGGCTGCTCACAGATTTCCTCGGAGGATATAAAATTGATAAAAAAGCATTAAAAAAGGCTAAAGAAGCAGGCGTCCTTTTCGAATTTTGCAATAAGCCTTATTTCCCCTACACCTTTTTTTCGCTTCAGCAGCGGAACCACCGAAAAATCGCTGTCATCGACGGAAAAATCGGGTACCTTGGGGGCTACAACATCGGAAAAGAATACATCAACGAAAAAACCGGCTTTTCCCCGTGGCGTGACTACCACATCCGGATTACCGGAGAAGGAGTTGTTGATTTGCATAAGGAATTCATTGTGGATTGGAACCGCTCGTCGAAAAAGACTATCCCTTCTCAAAACTTGAACCCGGAGGAACTGCCAAAAGGACAAATCTCTCATAAGTTTTTCCCTTCGCAAGGATTCCGCATGGAAAAGGAAATCGGCAAGATGCTGAAAAAAGCCCAATCTGAAATCTATATCGGGACGCCTTATTTCATCCCGACAGATGATACGTTCCGGGAGCTTTTACGAGCCATGGAAAGAGGGGTAACGGTAAAAGTGATTGTTCCGGAAACGGCCGACCATCCTTTTGTGAAGGAAGCCTCGTTCCCATACTTATTTGAAATCATTAAGCGCGGCGCACTGGTCCATCAATTTACCCAAGGTTTCTACCATGCAAAAGTACTGATCATCGACCGGAAAGTCTGCGACATCGGGACAGCTAATTTTGATAGGCGCAGCTTTCTTCTGAATAACGAAATGAACTGCTTTATCTACACGCCGCAAATGATTGAGGAAATTCTTTCAGTAATGGACAAAGATATGGCAGAATCGCATCATCTAACGTTACACGAAATCAAAAAGCTCAGGAAGAAGAATGCCGTCAAGGAACTGGTCGGGAAATCTATCGAGCCGCTTCTTTAGGCGGCCAGGGAAGGAGATTCATCATGCAGATCCGATTTGGTTTTGTGGCAAATGCACTTGGCTTGTGGAATGCCAGTCCTTCAAAGACGTTGACATTTGCCCGCTATCAGAAGCTGACAAAATTGGAGCGTGAAGAGAAATTGCTGGAGGTGACGGCTCAGAACCTCGCGAATACAAAACGGATTCTCTACTATAACGCGGCCCATGAAGTTTCTTTGTACCGTTTATCCAGTTCCCTCGTTCCCCTGGCTACACACCCTGAGGTCATGTGGGACTTCGTTTCTCCCTTTCAAAAGGAATGGAAGAAGCTTGGCGATCTTATAAAAAAGTTTAATCTGCGGGTAAGCTTTCATCCTAATCAATTCACCTTGTTCACGAGCCCTCGCGAGGAAGTGACGGAAAACGCGGTTAAAGACATGGACTATCATTATCGGATGTTTGAGGCCATGGATGTGCAGGATCAAGGGCTCATCAACATCCATATTGGCGGTACATATGGGGATAAAGAATCGGCACTTGAAGGATTCCATCAAAATCTGAAAAAGCTCCCTCCTCACATCAAACAGGTCATGACCCTTGAAAACGATGATAAAACCTACACAGCCGAAGAAACGCTTGAAGTTTGCGAAAAAGAAGGAGTGCCGATGATCCTCGACTATCACCACCATTTGGCCAATTTATCCGAAGAGGACATCAGCCGGCTATGGCCAAGGATTTATCAGACATGGAGCAGCTTCCCCCTCATCCCTAAAGTGCACCTTTCCTCCCCCAAGTCTGAAAGTGCATTCCGCTCACATGCAGACAATGTGTCCATGGAGTTCGTTTTGCCTTTTTTAAAGATGGCCAAAGCGTATGATCAGGATTTTGATATCATGATCGAAGCAAAAAATAAAGACCTTGCAATGTTTCAGCTGATTGAAGATGTTTCATCCATCCGGGGCGTCAAGCGTCTAACCGGAAGCGTTCTTAGGTGGTAAATAATTTTTATAGTGGCGCAAATCCCCTCCTGCCGAATGTGCTACACTTTCGGTAAAGGGGGCTTTTTTATGGACAAGAAAAAGGTTTGTGTTTCCTGGAGCGGCGGCCGCGACAGCTCGTTGATGCTTTATCGTTTATTGAATGATCCCGGCTTTGAGGTGTCCTGTCTCATGACGACAGTGAATGAGGATACCGGAAAAGTCATGATGCATGACATTCCTTATGAATTGCTTAAGGATCAAGCGAAATCGCTTGGTATTCCGCTCCGCCCGATTTGGCTTGGCAGCGATCCGGCAAATGAAGAATATGAGAGCCGGATGCAGCAGGCAGTGGAAGAATTGATTGAAGACGGAATTGCCTTAATGGCATTCGGTGATTTATTTCTGGAGGATATCCGGAAGTACCGTGAAAAAAATCTTGAAGGAACAGGCCTCTCTCCTATTTTTCCACTATGGGGTCTTACCAGTGCTGATAGCAGCCAAGCCTTTTTAGATGCAGGCTTTAATGCAGCAGTGGTCTGCGTGGATGGGAGCCAGCTTGACCCTTCTTTCACTGGCGCATCTTATACGGCAGAATTTCTTGATAGTCTCCCAGAAGGTGTAGATCCTTGCGGAGAGAATGGGGAATTTCACACGTTTGTGTATGATGGACCCATTTTTAAAGAGCCGGTGGATTTCCGATTCGGGAGCAGCTATGTAAAAGACGGACGATTTTGGTATGCAGACATTCTTCCTTCGATGGAAGGCTGACGGATTTTGAGAGAACAGTCATTTCCACCAGCCCTGCATGATTGGCAGCAGCCACTCATACGCTTTGAATCCTAAATAAATCCCGACGATTCCCATGATGCCTGCGAGTGCCGGAGGGGCCGGGATGGGCAAGCGAAAAACAGCAAAAATGAAACCGACGATAAATCCTGTTATGACAGCTAAAACAACGACTTTCATCTCAATGAACCGCTCCTTGTATAGAGAGTTGAAGAACAATATTGCTTCATCCATATGTTTCCTATGAACATATTATCAGCTTTTTCGTCCCCATAAGCAACCACATCATCAATCGACAAAAGCCGGGCACCTGCTGAAGGTGTCCGGCTTTGTTTGTCGTGATATGGATTACATTTTTTCTGGAGCGCCTACTCCGATGATGGCCAGCGCATTTTTCATTGTCAGCTGTACAGCTTTGATGAGTGCCAAACGCGCTTTTGTCAATTCAGGCTGTTCTGGATCAAGCACTTTTTCCGCATTGTAGAAGCTGTGGAAAGCTGCTGCCAGATCATTGATGTAGTTGGTGACTCTATGCGGGATGCGCTTCTCTGCCGATTCTGCCACCACTTGAGGGAATTCGCCGACTTTTTTCAATACGTCGATTTCCTTCTCTGCACCGATTTTGCTCAAATCAGCTGAAGGATCCACTGTGAAGCCAGCTTCTTCTCCTTGGCGCAGGATGCTGCAGATGCGTGCATGTGCGTACTGTGCATAATATACCGGGTTTTCATTGGATTGCGATACAGCCAAATCCAAGTCAAAGTCCAAATGAGTATCTCCGCTTCTCATTGCGAAGAAATAGCGTACCGCATCCAAGCCGACTTCTTCCACAAGCTCGCGGAGTGTGACAGCCTTTCCTGTACGTTTACTCATTTTCATTTTTTCGCCGTCTTTATAAAGCTGAACCATCTGGATGATTTCAACTTCCAAGTTATCAGGATTGAAGCCAAGCGCTTCAATCGCCGCTTTCATACGAGGAATGTATCCGTGGTGGTCTGCACCCCAGATGTTGATGACTTTATCAAATCCACGGTTGAACTTGTTCTTATGGTAAGCAACATCCGGTGTTAAGTATGTGTAAGATCCATCGTTTTTGATCAATACACGGTCTTTATCGTCGCCGAATGTAGTGGAACGGAACCAAGTCGCTCCGCCATCTTCAAAGATGTGGCCATTTTCGCGAAGTGCTGCAAGAGCATCATCGATTTTGTTGTCCTGGTACAGGGAAGTCTCTGAGAACCACACATCAAAATCGACGCGGAAATCTGCCAGGTCTTTTTGAAGCTTTGCCAATTCGTATTTCAATCCGTAGTCACGGAAGAAATCATAGCGTTCTTTTTCATCAGCTTTCACGAAGCGGTCACCGTGTTCTTCAGCAAGCGTTTTGCCGATTTCAATGATATCTGCCCCGTGGTAGCCGTCCTCCGGCATTTCTTTTTCCATGCCAAGAGCCTGGAAGTAGCGGGCTTCTACGGAAATCGCCAAGTTATGAATCTGGTTTCCGGCATCATTGATGTAATATTCGCGTGTGACATCATAGCCTGCTTTTTCAAGAACGTTGCACAGGGAATCGCCGACAGCTGCTCCGCGGGCATGGCCTAAATGAAGGTCCCCGGTCGGATTCGCAGAAACGAACTCCACTTGGATCTTTTCGCCTTTTCCTGCATCTGACTTGCCGTAGTCATCGCCAGCTTCTAGGACAGTCGGGATCAAATCAGTCAAATAGCTGTTGTTCATGTAAAAATTGATAAAGCCTGGTCCTGCGATCTCAATTTTTTCAATAGACGCTTTTGTGCTGTCAAAGTTTTCGATGATCGCTTCTGCAATCATCTTTGGTGCTTTTCGTGCAATTCTTGTCAATTGCATTGCCATATTTGTTGAGTAGTCGCCATGTGCTTTATCTTTCGGCGTTTCTAAAATGGCTTCAGGCACCTGGTCTTCCGCCGCTAATTCTGCTTTGATCACTGCCGCTTTAATTTCCGCTTTTAAACGTTCCTGGATTTGTTCCACTATGTTCATAACCGTTTTTACTCCTCCTTGAATTTGATATTCATTTCATATACGCCAACTGAAGAACCTTGCATTAAGAGCTGGTAGCGCAAGTCAAAATGGCCGTCGATCTTCCCTTCGCTGGACTGGTCCAGTTGAAGCTCTTTTGTCCTCGTCGTAAGGAGCAATGTCCCATATGGGCTGTCATAGGAGCCATTCATTTCGTTTCCTTTTATAAAACTCAGCCTCATCTTCAAGGCGCCGCTCCGGAGAATGACTGCTTCACCCTCCGTGATTTTCACGATCGTGTTGACCGTGCCTTCTTCTTGTATTTCATCGTATTTTATATAAATGGATTTACCTTTTTGATAGTATCGTCCAAATGCAACCAATTCATAGGTTTCCTGCTGTTCATCGTGCTTAATTTTTGTCTTGAGCTCGATTTTTACAGGGATTTGTTCTGCTCTCGCTGTAGCCAAAGCATTCACATCCTTCTAAAACTGTATAACTTAATTAGTATAAAAATAATCGGGAGAAATTGCAATGGCAAGATTGGGCATGGGGGTTGGGTTTTGGGGTTGGTGTGTGGTTGGGAGCCTTGAAGGTGACTGTCACGCCCCCGTTTTCGTCGGATTGCGCCGAATGAGTGGGCCGCTTTGGGAAGATGGCTGATCTGGGGTCTGGTGATTTGGCCGCTGGCGCATAAGAGGGTGGTTTTCGCGCAAAGGCGCCTCTGCCCGGCGCATAGCGGAAAGTTTTTCGCGCATAGCCAACGAGGCGTGGCGCATAAGCAAGCTTTTCTCGCGCATAGGGCACGTGGCGGGGGCTGCCCACCCCCATTTTCCATGCTATTTCCTTAGACTTTGCCCATCTTGTAAATCCAACTGGACAAATTTCGCCCTTTCCACCCATGTTTGACCACTCCGCCCCCTGTTTTCCATGCTATTTCCTCAGATATTACTCACCTTGTAAATCCAAATGGACAAATTTCACGCTTTTCACTCGAGTTTGACCACTCCGCCCCCAGTTTTCAGTGCGATTCCCTCAAATTTCACCCATCTCGTAAATCCAAATGGACAAATTTCACGCATCCCACTCACGTTTAACCACTCCGCCCCTGATAATGGACAAATCCCCGGTTTTCCACCCAATTTTTCTCCCCTCAATCCCCCCACTTACACAAAAAACCGCCCCCATCATAGGAGCGGCTTCATCATTATGATTATTTCACCCATCCAAGGATCATTTCGCGGATGAGCTTGCTTGCTGTGTTGGCTGTTTGTTCTGATGGATCGTAGATTGGCGCGACTTCCACTAAGTCTGCTCCAACGACATTGACACTTGAGCGTGCGATTTCGTGAATGGACGCAAGAAGTTCTTTTGACGTGATGCCGCCGCAGTCGACTGTTCCTGTACCAGGTGCATGGGCAGGATCCAATACGTCGATGTCGATTGTTACATATACCGGGCGTCCTGCTAGCTTCGGCAAAATTTCCTTCAATGGCTCAAGCACTTCGAATTTGGAGATGTGCATGCCGTTTTCTTTAGCCCATTGGAATTCTTCCTTCATGCCGGAGCGGATTCCGAAGGAGAAGACGTTCTCAGGTCCGATCAATTCCGCGATTTTGCGGATTGGCGTGGAGTGGGACAATGGCTCCCCTTCGTACTCTTCGCGAAGGTCTGTGTGTGCATCCATATGGATGATGGCCAAATCCTTGTATTTCTTAGCAACGGTTTTCATAACCGGCCAGGAAACAAGATGCTCGCCGCCCATTCCTAGCGGGAACTTGTTGTCTGCCATTAATTTTTCAACAAACTCTTCGATCATGTCCAGGCTGCGCTGCGCATTTCCAAATGGAAGAGGGATATCTCCGGCGTCAAAATAGCGGACATCTTCAAGTTCACGGTCAAGATACGCACTGTATTCTTCCAAACCGATGGATACTTCACGGATGCGGGTTGGGCCGAAACGTGAACCTGGACGGTAGCTGACAGTCCAATCCATTGGCATACCATAAAGGACGGCCTGGCTGTCTTCATAATTTTGGTGGCTGCGAATAAACACATTGCCGGAATAAGCTTCATCAAAACGCATATGAATCACCCTTTTTTACTTATTTAATTATTGTTTTCGAAAGAATTTCGTTAAAATCTCACTGCCGATTTTAACGTGAAAATAGCTATTTAGCGCGTTGGAATATAGTATCCAGCTCTTTTCTCGCTAGATATGCAATTTGGAAGTTAGAACATTTATAGCCTACCTATTTTAACAGCTAAAGCAATACTGATTGAGAAAAGAGCCTAAAGCAAAGAACAGGCGGGTTTCCCCGCCCGCTTCATTTATTCATCTTCATTAATTATTCTGTAAGGTCTTTAACGAACTTAGGCAAAGCAAATGCTGCTTTATGAAGTTCTTTTGTGTAGTACTTCGTATCGATTTCATGGAAGCGCTCTTCGCTTACTTCAATAGGATCATGCTTCTTGGATCCTACAGTGAATGTCCACATGCCGCTTGGGTATGTCGGGATGTTCGCGATATACAAGCGAGTGATCGGGAAGATTTCCTTAACGTCGCGTTGAACATCGCGGATTAGATCCGCCTTGAACCAAGGGTTGTCCGTTTGGGCAACAAAGATGCCGTCTTCTTTCAATGCTTTAGAAATGCCGGCATAGAAGCCTTTCGTGAAAAGGTTGACTGCAGGTCCAACCGGTTCAGTTGAATCCACCATGATGACATCATAGACATTTTCACTTTGTGCAATGTGAAGGAAGCCGTCGTCCACTTGTACGTCAACTCTAGGATCTTCCAGTGTCCCTGCAATTTCAGGCAAGAACTTTTTAGAGTACTCGATGACTTTTCCATCGATTTCTACAAGCGTCGCTTTCTTCACGCTTGGGTGCTTCAACACTTCGCGGATGACTCCGCCGTCGCCGCCGCCTACGACCAATACGTTCTCTGGATTTGGATGCGTGAACAATGGAACGTGCGCCACCATTTCGTGGTAAACGAACTCATCCACTTTTGAAGTCATAACCATATCGTCAAGTAGAAGCATGTTGCCCCACTCTTCTGTCTCTACCATATCAAGCTTTTGGAAATCGGTCTGTTCTGTATGTAAAGTGCGATTCACTTTCATCGTGATCCCGAAGTTTTCTGTCTGCTTCTCTGTAAACCAAATACCGCTCATTTTTCAACTTCCCTTCATAAAAGATTTTGTTTTATCATTCAAAAAACGGTCATGTCCTAGACATAGGCCGCTTCCGCTTTTGTAATTATGGTTCCCTAACACTAAAAATACAAACATCACAAAAAGTATAGTTGAATCTAGCAAAATTGCAAGGGGATTTTTAATTTTTCATAGATAGCGTGTTTAAAACTTCTTCCATTTTCTCATACTGTTAAAAAACGACTCGGAAATGTCTCCGGCCATTCGCTTGGCGCCGGAGCAAAATAGATAGTTTTCAACAAAACGGGGGTGAGGAAAATGGAAGTTGTACGGCCTCGGCTGAAAAGAACCATTAAATATGTACGTGCCTTTTTATTCATCGGCGGATTTTTCACTATCCTGTTCATGCTCTTTTTGGCAGGCATGCTTATTTATATAAAAATCCAGGGGCCTCCTCCCCTATCCGTTCAGCAATCCTCATTGATGTATGCCAACGATGGGACGATCATAGGCGAGAGCAACAATGGCCAAAAGAGATATTGGGTGGACCTCGACGAAATCTCTCCTTATCTAACTGAGGCTACGGTCGCCATCGAGGACCGGAACTTTTATGAACATCACGGGTTCGACTATAAGCGGATTGCCGGTGCACTTCTGGCAGATGTAAAAGCAATGGCAAAAGTCGAGGGGGCCAGCACGATCTCCCAGCAGTACGCAAAGAACTTATATCTGACACGGGATAAAACGTGGAACCGGAAGATCAGCGAAGCCCTCTATACGATCAGATTGGAATGGAACTACTCCAAAAATCAGATCCTGGAAGGCTATTTGAATACGATTTACTATGGCCATGGTGCCTACGGCGTCGAGGCAGCCAGCCGCTACTACTTCAATAAAGAGGCGAAAGACCTCTCGCTTGGCGAAGCGGCCATGCTTGCAGGGATCCCAAAAGGGCCGAGCATCTATTCGCCGTTCGTTTCCTATGAAAGGGCGAAAGAACGCCAGAAAACTATTCTTTCTGAAATGGCCAGCCAGCATTTGATTTCAAAGAAGCAGGCACAAACCGCCATGAGTGAAAAGCTCGTTTTCACAGGAAAATTCCCGATTCAACATGCTGAGATCGCTCCTTATTTCTATGATGCAGTCAAGCAGGAACTGAAAAATAAAGTTGGACTTGATGAGAGGACCATTGAATTCGGCGGACTGCGCATCTATACCACTTTGGACATCAAGCAGCAAAAGATTGCCGAGGAAGTAGTAAAAGAAACGGTTTCCGACCATTCCGATATCCAGGTCGGATTTGCTGCGATGAATCCGAAGAATGGATATGTCACAGCTCTCATCGGCGGAAGGGACTACGTAAAAAGCTCCTACAACCGGGCCGTTCAGGCATTGCGCCAGCCAGGGTCTACGATGAAGCCGATTTTGTATTATGCGGCGCTCGAAAAAGGCTTTACCCCTTCAACAACGATGAGAAGTGAAATGACCACGTTCCATTTTGATGAAAAGCGGCCTGACTACACACCGCATAATTTCAATAACAATTATGCAAACGGCGAGATCACGCTTGCCCAGGCACTTGCCCTTTCGGATAACGTTGTAGCCGTCAAAACGCACTTATTCCTTGGAATCGATACACTTGTCAATGAAGCGAGGCAATTCGGACTCACATCCAAATTGGCCAGGGTTCCTTCCCTTGCACTCGGCACATCCGGTGTCCATGTGACGGAAATGGTCAATGCCTACAGCATGATTGCCAACGGAGGCAAAAAAATTGAGCCGACCTTCATTACCAAGGTTGAAGATTACGAGGGAAATGTCATTTATGAAAATGATAGTTCCCATGATCAAGTCCTTGATAAGGATACGGATTTCGTCCTTACCCATATGATGGAGGGCATGTTCGATCCGAAATTGAATGGGTATGCGAGCGTAACCGGGACCACGATCCTGAATAAAATCACCCGTCCCTATGCAGGCAAATCCGGCACCACTGATTCGGATTCCTGGATGATTGGTTTCGCCCCGCAACTGACTGCCGGGGTTTGGACTGGATATGACAACGGCCAGCCCATCACACTGACGGCAGACAAATTGTATGCGAAGAATATTTGGATTCGTTTTATGGAAAGCGCATTGAAGGATGAACCGATCAAGGCATTCAAGCCAACGAAAGGTGTTGTAGGGGTCAAAGTGGATCCGGAGAATGGCAAGTTGGCGACTGAAGACTGTCCGAGAGCGAGGCTGACTTACTTCAAGGAAGGGAAGGAGCCTACGGAATATTGCCAGTTGCACCTTTCCAATCCGATTGAAAAACCTGATGAGCCGCAAGCGGAGAAAAAGGCTCAGGAAAAGAAAGAACCTTGGTATAAGAAGATATTTCCTTGGTAATTAGAAAAGCGGAAGCGGCTGCATAGAGGCGCCGAGGTTGGACTGAAGCGCTGCGAGATAAAGGAAACACGATGAGCATCTGCGAATCGATGTTGACTTATCGTAAGCGCGCTGAGGGAAACCTCCCAGCCTCTAGCCGCTGTAGCTGGACAAATTGCCAAATAAAAAACCTCGAGGTGTGCGGCCTCGAGGTTTTTCGCGTCCTAGTTTCACATGTGCAAAACCGTAATTAAAATTTTACTTTTTTTCCAGTCTTAGGGCAAGACGTCCTTATAAAATTCAAACAACTGTCATATTTTGTACACATTTATGGGATTTATTTCAATTTAACCATTCAGGCTATTTTTCAGCTCATCGCTGGAATTGTACCAAAGCTGTTCATTGTGCCCTTTAAGGAATTCTTTCAGGATTCGTTTGGACTTGTCATCCATTTGATCCACAATGATCTGGCGCTTCAAAGATTTATCCATATTATTCACATGCTCAGGCAGGGATTTGTACCCTCTCCTGATTTCACGGTTAATCGTCATTTCACAGGCAGTCACCCCTGCATAATATGGGCCATCCTCTTTATGGTCGATGGTTACCCACACGAGCCAAAAGGGCTTTCCACCTTTTGAATCTTCACGGTTCGGCGTAAACTTGATCCCGCGTTCAACCGCACTGCGGGCATGCATCGCTCCGATATCTACATGTGCGCTTTCTTCATCGACGTCGATGATGACCGGTGATACATTTTCAAGGCTGAGCGCCCCAATTCCATATCCTTTATGGCCGTCTGTCGGATCATTTTTAATAATATTAAAGCCTACTTTTTTCTTCTTATTTTCTTGTTCCATTTAAAAATCCTCCTCTCAACTTCTATCAAATTCTATTGAAATAACGAAAACAACGTTTGGAAGCTTCTTAAGAAAAGTTCGGGCACATAGCCGATAATTGGACTGATCGTTACGCTGTTCAACGGCGGAATGATGACCAGCACTAAAAATATCAGCGCTCCATATTGTTCGTAATGGGAAAGTTTCGCCCTTGTCCTCGGCGGCACGAGGTCTTCAATGATGCGGTAACCGTCAAGCGGCGGGAACGGCAGCAGATTGAAGACAAACAGCACGAGGTTGATCCAGACAAAATAATTTAGAAACTGCAGGATGAAGCCTGGAAAATCAGCTGATGTCCCTGTCACAACGTAAAAATACAGAATCGCATACCCAATCAGTGCCAAGAGGAAGTTGCTGACCGGCCCCATCAAGGAGACTATCACCCCTGCAAGCCTTGGGTTTTTAAAATGAAAACGATTGACCGGCACCGGCCTCGCCCATCCAAATCCTGCAACGAACATAAAGATCGTCCCCAACGGATCGAGATGCTGCGCGGGATTCAGTGTCAGCCTGCCTTGGTCCTTAGCTGTTGAATCCCCAAATTTATAGGCAGTGTAGGCATGGGCAAACTCATGAACCGAAAAGGCAATGATCAATACCGCCGCAATGATCGGTATTTCCTTTAATGGAAACGCTAAAAAATTATTTAACACAAATTTAACTCCTTTTATTCGCCGTAGCATTCGCTCTCTTCGGCGACTCAATTTCTCTTCATATCTTCTAGTATACAAAAAACAGCTTCAATCATCATCTATTCTGCAATCCTTATAAAATAAGTATGTCTAAAATTCTTGGTGTATACACTCTGCTGCACCGGATTGGAACTGCTTTCTTCTTGCCTGTCCTGAAAAAAAGGAATACACTTTTGATGTAAATGACGAAAGGAGACTCCCCTATGCCATATGTAACTGTAAAAATGCTTGAAGGCCGTTCTGAGGATCAGAAGAAAGCCTTGGTGGCTAAAGTAACGGATGCTGTCAGCGAAACGACTGGCGCACCGAAAGAAAACGTAACAGTGTTCATCGAAGAAATGAGCAAGAACCACTACGGAGTGGCCGGCAAAAGAATGAGCGATAACGACTGATTGGCTGCCATACACCGATGAGAACCTTCCCACTATGTGGAAGGTTCTTTTTTCTTCACTCTCCATAAAAAAAGACCACAGCATCAGGGACTGTGGCATGATCTGACTGGGAAACCGCTACTGGAGCGGTTTGGCCATCTTGTTCAGGTTTTCGATATATTGATAGGCTTCCTCAATTTCTTCCTCTGTGTAGCGCTGCTTTTCTTTCAGCGTGAACACCTTTTCTTTCACTTCTTCTTTTGGAAGATTGTCAAAATAAAGGACGGTCGACACAAGTTCAAGAAAACGGGAGCTTTGATCATTCATAAACGTGAGGCATTCATCAAGCTGAGGCATTTCGTGGGTGTAATGCTTTAAGAAATCCTCTCCTGCTTCTGTCATGCTGTAGCGGTATTGGTAGTATCCGCCTTTTTTCTCTTTGACTTCATTTATAAATCCCATATTGCACAGTTCCTCGATGCGCAGGGTCAATTCTTCGGAATAAGGACCGTAAAAATGGAACTGGAATTTTTCCTGGAAAGGAAATGCCAACTTTTTAGAAATGAATATCATTTTCTGTAATTTCTTGCGTCCGATAATCTCTCCAGAGGCAGCAAAGGCACTCATCAATTTCGCGTGATCTTTCAACAAGGCTACGTCATCTCCTACTCCTATTTAATGCTTTGTAAGTTCCGTCCTGTTGCCAATGAATTTTTTATTATAACTCCAATATGGTACGGATTTGTTTCTTGGTTGCGCGCTTCGTTGAATCATCCATTAATAAATCAGCCGGATAATATAATTTATGGTCCGTCCTGCGCTTTCCTGAGATGGCATCCACTACGGCGGATTCCCTTGAAAGCTCGCGCAGCTCATTGTTTTTCATCAATAAGTGGATCGGCAGCCTTTCTTCCTCTTCGCCTGGACGGTAAAAGTCATACGGCAGGTCTGATGAAGAGTCAACCACCAGGTAGTATTCCGGATCGATGCCTGCTTTTTTAAACAAGGCTTCGAGTTCACTGTGTTTCTTATATTCTTTCGCAGGGTCGAACTCTGCATATTTAAATAGATTACGATTCATGAATCTTTCACTTAGATCCTTTAGTATCGGATCCTCTTCTTCCTGCCAGATCTGGAAGTAGAACAGGATGACCGCTTCATCCAATTTCAAATAATCTTCAAGGGTCACTTTTTCTTCAAACAAAGAATAGAAATGAATCGGGTCCTGCTTGAATTTATAGCCTGTCTTGTAAAGATCCTTGGCTCTGTGGAGGATTTTCGTCAAGATGACCTCGGCACTTCTCGTAACCGGATGGAAGTATATCTGCCAGTACATCTGATAGCGGCTCATGATATAGTCCTCCACCGCATGCATCCCGCTGTATTTAATGACAGCCTGGTCTTCCCTCGGCCTCATGACCCTAAGGATCCTCTCCATGTCAAAATGGCCGTAGCTTACACCTGTAAAATAGGCGTCGCGCTGAAGGTAGTCCATGCGGTCAGCATCGATTTGGCTTGAAATCAAGCTGACGACAAGCTTATTCTCATAGGTTTTGGCAATGACTTCTGCCACTTTTTTCGGGAAGCTTTTGTGGATCTTGCTAAGGACCTTATTGATTTCTGTATTTCCCAATATGATTTCCTGAGTGAATTCTTCATGATCCAAGTGGAAAACTTTTTCAAACGAATGGGAAAATGGCCCGTGTCCCAAATCATGAAGCAATGCCGCGCATAATGATAAAAGGCGTTCGTCTTCATTCCATTCCGGACGGCCGTCAAAAACATCATCCACAATGCGGCGGATGATCTCATAAACTCCCAAGGAATGATTGAATCGACTGTGCTCTGCCCCATGAAACGTCAGGTAGGTCGTTCCAAGCTGCTTGATGCGGCGCAGTCTTTGAAACTCTTTCGTCCCGATCAAATCCCAGATGACTTGATCCTTTACATGTATGTATCTATGGACAGGGTCCTTGAACACTTTTTCCTCTTTTAATTTTTGTCTGGCATAATCCATTTCGTTATCCTCTTCTCTAATCAACATGTCTCCATTATAACGAGTTTTCCCCAAGAGAACATCTCCAAATCTGGCAAAAAATGACCAGATGCGACAAAACCCAGCGACGGCGCGATTTGTCAGAATAAAAAAATTTTTTGCCAAAAAAAAACGAATGCCTGTTCGGGTTTTCATATTGACAGCGTAACTATCGGACAAAAAAATCACCTTTCCGTTTTGGATAGGCGATTTATGCTACTTTTTCAACTTCGTACAGATTTTTACCATCAATTCTTCTTCCGAGAGGGCCGCTAACGGACGATTATTGACAAACGCAAATGTCTTTTTACGGCCGGGTCCGCAATATGATTGGCAGCCGATTTGTATCTCTGCTTCAGAATCTATTTCTTTCAGTTTCGGAATGAGGGTTTTCAAGTTTACAGCGTCGCAATCGTCGCAAATCCTGAATTCGTTAGCCATGAATCCGACAATCCTTTCGTCCATTAAATCTAATAGCTAAAGGGTATTTTACAATTTCTTACCCCTCAATGCAAGGACAACTCCTTTCCAGTATACTGCGTATTCCCGGTGATAAATCCATGCAAAAACCTTATTCCACAGGCGTTGCCGGTGAAAAAAACGCTCTATTTTACAAAAATACTATTTAGATATTGGCAAACTATCATCTTTTTTCACATATTGGTATAAAACTCACCGATTTTGTCCAAGCTTTTAGTAAGAAAGCAAGTTTGATATGGATTAAAGGGGTTGAGAAAATGAAAACAAGACAAGATGCATGGACAGAAGAAAATGATTTATTATTGGCTGAAACGGTACTAAGGCACGTAAGAGAAGGAAGCACGCAGTTAAACGCGTTTGAAGAGGTCGGGGACAAACTGAACCGGACTTCTGCCGCCTGTGGATTTCGCTGGAATGCCGTCGTCAGGCACCAATACGAAAAGGCATTGCAATTAGCCAAGAAACAACGGAAGCAGCGCAACCGTCTGCTTGGCAAAGAACAGAGCGGCAAGAAAAAGCTTCTCTATCAGCCGCCTACACCGCCTATCGAGATTTTAGATCCGGTAGACTACATGGCAGAGGAAGCAGAAGAGTTTTTCGAATCCGTCCCAGTGGAAGAACACGTGGAGAGCACGACTGAAGAAAAGACTGAAGAAGCTGCACCTGCAGCAAAGGCACCAGCCTATAATGAAGCACCACCTGCTCCACAGGCGCCGATGATGCCTTCCTATCAGTCGCCGGCACCGTCATCCAATGGAACTATGTCACTCGATAAAGTCATAGCCTATCTTCATACCTTGAAGACGTCTCACTATCAGACAGAAATACTGAAAAATGAGAATGAGAGAATCAAGATGGAGAACAACGAACTAAAGAGGAGAAACCAGGAGCTTGAAAACAAAATAAAACAGCTCGAAAACAATACCGATATCATGCAGGAAGACTACGAAACCCTCATGAAAATCATGAACCGCGCCAGGAAGCTGGTCCTGTTCGAAGAAGAAGAGCGCCCAGCCACCAAATTCAAGATGGACCGAAATGGGAACTTGGAGAAGGTAGCGGAGTAAATAGAAAAGCGGAGCCGGCTTGTTCAAAGGCGTAGAGACTGGAGCGCAGCACCACGAGATAAAGGAATCACGATGAGCTTTAGCGAATCGATGATGACTTATCGTAAGTGTGCTGAGCGAAGTCTCCTAGCCTTTAGCCGGCGGAGCTGGATCATAGAAAAGCGGAAGCGCCCTGAACAGCCCCGACCAGCATAAGACGGAACTCGAAGGAAATCCTGATTTCCGTAGAGGGACGGCTTATGACTCGAGGGGCTGGGCGCTGGAGCTGGATCGCGGAAATTCCGGGAACTTATGGGGAACAGCAAAGGGAAGGCGCCAAATACGCCTTCCCTTTTTAACGTTTATAGATCCCCTAATATCTTATCGTTCCGTGCGACAACTCTTAAGTAATAGCCCTCGTACCACTCCAGCTCTTTTCCTGCCAGCTGGCTCGCATAGATCTTGCCGCTTCTTTCCTTCAGCGTATTCAAGAATCTGAGCATCACGTCCTGCACAGTCAACGGGGTATCGAACAGCTCCGAAAGAGAAGCCATTACCTCAGGCTGCACGTCCGGATAGTCAAATTTGGTCTGCTCGCCTTTTTTGGCAATTTCATAAAAACGGCGGATCAGTTCAGCCCTTTCCTTCCCGCTGCCATCCACGCATAAATAAATCTGGACAGCTACCCCATTGCGGAGGCGGCGCTGGGAAATGCCCGCAAACTTTTTGCCGCTGATGCTGAGGTCGTAGCTTCCCGGGCAATAGGATCCAACAATCTCCTTGGCCTCGATGACGTGTGGAAAGTCGGAGAACATCTCTTTCACCATTTCCCACATCGCATCGTAGCCTCTATTAATATCAATTCCTTTTTCCGTATCCTTGAAGATGAGTGACAGGTTCAAAACTCCCTGGTCAAGAACAACGGCAAGCCCTCCGGAATTCCTTACAATATGGCGGAAGCCGGCTTTTTCGAGCAGCTGGAGACCTTCCTGCAGATATGGCAGCTTCGTATCCTGGATTCCGAGCACGACTGTCTGATGATGGACCCATGAACGAGCCACCGACGGGGAATTCCCCGATCCTGCGGATGTACACAAAGTATCATCCATGGCAAAGGACTGCAGCGCCCCAAATAACGGTCCGAGGCTGGATTGATCAATGATTCTCCATTCTTCTTGCTGTAAAAGTGATATCGCATTCATCCCGTTGTTCTCCTTTAATGACCTGGTCACAAATTCTTCTTTCGTCCCATTATCATATCATAATTGCATTGCTGAACTTAAGCTTCATCGATACTAAAAAACCGGACTCCTTTAGGAATCCGGCCGTCGTACAAATTATAAGGATTGTCCTGCCGTGATCAATGCCAGTTTATAGACGTCTTCCTCGTTGCATCCACGGGAAAGGTCGTTTACAGGGGCATTCAAGCCTTGAAGGATTGGGCCGACTGCCTCGAATCCGCCTAGGCGCTGAGCGATTTTGTATCCGATGTTTCCTGCTTCAAGGCTTGGGAATACAAATACGTTTGCATCTCCTTGAAGAACGGAATTCGGAGCTTTTTTCTTGCCGACTGATGGAACGAATGCTGCATCGAATTGAAGCTCGCCGTCAACCACAAGTGTAGGGTTGTTTTCTTTTACGATCTTGACTGCTTCCACTACTTTTTCCGTTTCAGGGGACTTTGCAGAACCCATTGTAGAGAAGCTCAACATCGCAACGCGTGGTTCGATATCGAACATTTCTGCTGTTTTTGCGCTCTCCGCTGCAATTTCAGCGAGGTCTTGGCTGTCAGGTGTAATGTTGATGGCACAGTCAGCGAACACGTACTTCTCATCTTCGCGCACCATGATGAACACACCGGAAGTTTTGCGTACGCCTTCTTTTGTTTTGATGATTTGAAGAGCTGGACGCACTGTGTCGGCTGTAGAGTGTGCTGCACCGCTCACAAGTCCATCTGCAAGCTTCAAGTACACAAGCATTGTCCCGAAGTAGTTTCCGTCCAATAGGATTTTGCGTGCATCTTCTTCTGTTGCTTTACCTTTACGGCGTTCAACGAAAGCAGCTACCAGCTCGTCCATTTTTTCGTACGTCTTTGGATCGAATACTTCGATGCCATTCAATGATACGTTCAGTTCGCCTGCTTTTTCTTCGATTTGGCTTTTATCCCCTACGAGAATCGGCTGAAGGATGTTTTCAGATGCAAGACGTCCTGCTGCTGCCAAGATGCGTTCATCCAATCCTTCCGGGAAAACGATTTTCACGTTTTGACCTGATACTTTTTCTTTTAAACCTGTAAATAAGTCGCTCATTCTGGTTCCTCCTTGGTTGCCTTTACCCATTAGCATACTCCACTACTATCAAATTTCAAGAAAAAGGATGAATGGTATCGTTTACATCCTAAAAGTCTTTGTTTTCGGAATTTTGGTCCATATTTTTATGTATCACTCCCCTATCTTTCCCCTTTCAGGAAGCTCTATACTTTTTTCCATTCATATGAAACATTCAGGTTTTGTACACAATATCATTGGCGAAACTATGATATAGTTAGGATGAAATTGGAATAATAGACTGGAGTGATTTCAATGGCTGAAGCAGCTCAAACATTGGATGGTTGGTATTCTTTGCATGATTTTCGCACAATGGACTGGTCTACTTGGAAAACGCTCTCAAGCGATGAGCGCCAAGCGGCAATTGTCGAATTTCACCGCTACTTGGATAAGTTGAATGATACACAGGCAAATCAAAACGGCAGTCATGCCCTTTATACAATTGTCGGCCAAAAAGCCGATTTCATGTTGATGATTCTTCGCCCTACCATGGAAGAATTGAATCAATTGGAAAACGAATTCAATAAATTAAAGATTGCGGAATATACGATTCCTGCATACTCTTATGTTTCTGTCGTAGAATTGAGCAACTACTTGCCTTCTGACGAAGATCCTTATGAGAACCCGCATGTGCGTGCACGTTTGTACCCGACACTGCCGCAGGCGAAGCATGTCTGCTTCTATCCTATGGATAAGCGCCGCGAAGGAAACGACAACTGGTACATGCTTCCAATGGAGGAAAGAAGAAGCCTCATGAGAAGCCACGGCATGATCGGGCGCCAATATGCAGGCAAAGTCAAGCAGATCATCACAGGCTCTGTCGGTTTCGATGACTACGAATGGGGCGTCACACTATTTGCAGATGACATTCTTCAATTCAAAAAGCTTGTTTATGAAATGCGCTTCGATGAAGTCAGTGCACGCTACGGCGAGTTCGGTGCATTCTTCGTCGGCAACTTCCTTTCAGAAGATAAAATCGCATCCTTCCTGCACGTGTAATTTACAATTTGATACCAAAGTATAAGAGTCCGACAGTTTGCCGGGCTCTTTCTTTTTGTCATAACATCCTTACCCGGCTCATACATATGAAATAGTGAAAAATAAGCAACCATTCATAGTTTCGCCCGAAAGAAGAGGTGAAATAATGGCTGTCATTCCTTATAACGAGGCAGAGGTTAAACTTTTGGCAAGATTGTTAAGAGCTGAAGCTGAGGGGGAAGGCGGGCTCGGCATGCTGATGGTGGGAAATGTGGGAGTGAACCGCGTCAGAGCTGATTGCCTGGACTTCAAAGATATCACCAGCCTTCAAAAGATGATTTATCAGAGTCCAGGAGGGTTTGAAGCTGTCCAGAAAGGATACTTTTATCAGCGGGCACGGGATAAAGAAATCAGTCTGGCAAGAAAGTCCATCAATGGGGCAAGGTATGATCCGGCTACTTTCTCCTTGTGGTATTTCAGACCCGCAGGCGATTGTCCTGCACAATGGTATAACCAGCCCAACTCCGGCAGGTATAAATCCCATTGCTTCTTCCAGCCTACAAAGGCAAGCTGTTCAAGTGTCTATTAATTCCGTTCAGGAGGGATCGAAGTGAGCCAGCAATACAATCCAAAGATGTATGGTTATGACGGGTCATGGCAGCAAGGATATGGCCAGCAGCAGCAACCTTATTATGGAGGGGGATATCCTCAAACAGGCGGCCAAAGCCAGGGGCAAGGGCAGGTTCCTTTTCCGGCGAATGCTCCAATGAAAGGGACAAATGTGCCCGGGATGCTGCCTGCTGAAGAATCTTATATTGAAAACATTCTAAGGCTGAACAAAGGAAAATTAGCTACAGTATACATGACGTTTGAAAACAAAAAGGAAAAAACGTTCAAAGGAATCATCGAGGCTGCCGGAAGGGATCATCTTATCATCAGTGATCCGCAGACCGGAACTCGCTATTTGCTTCCGATGATCTACTTGGATTACATCACGTTTGATGAAGAAATTGAGTATCAATATCCATTTGGAGGCGGTGGCGGTCTGTCCCACTATTCTCCAAGGTGATACAGCAAAAACCCGGCTTCTGCGAAGAAACCGGGTTTTTTCATGCATTTCTTATAAAGCTTTAGCTGCAAAGACGATCAATAGAATCCATGCCGCAAGAAATCCTAAACCGCCTATCGGTGTAATGGCACCGAGGACGCTGATTTTCGTCAGGCTAAGTACATATAGACTTCCTGAGAACAGGATGATCCCGATCAGCATCAGCCACCCTGACCATGATAACAGCTGGCTTGATGCGTAGTTCCCTGCAAGAATTCCAATCGCAATGATTCCCAGCGCATGGAACATTTGATATTGGACGGCCGTATGCCATGTGTCCATATATTTCTGAGGCAGCCTTCCTTCCAGACCGTGCGCCCCGAATGCTCCCAATGCGACAGAAAGGAAAGCATTGATGGCTCCTATAATAATGAATGCCTTCACCCTTCATCCACTCCTCTTCCTAAATATCTTTCAATTACAAAATTACTTTTTCCGTTTAAAAATCAAAGATGGAATCCCCGTTGGCGCCGTCATCCGTATTCATCGGTTTGGACTGCTCGACCTGCACATTCCTGACAGGCTCCTGCTGCGGCCTAAAGCTCTGCATCCCTGCTTGTGAAGGAATGATTTTTGCACTTTGTGAAGCCGGCCTCTCTTCAAGTCCATCCCCGCTTTCAAGGATCAACTCGCAGAGCGTCTTCATCGATGCAACGTATTCCCTCATTTGACTCGTACTTCCTGCATTCTTGGCAGACGCCAATTCCTGCTCCAGTTTTTTCAACAGAACTGGATATGTAATGCTCATATCAATACACCCCATTATTATACATTTTCACAATCTATTATTAATAGGTCATCCTGCCAGATGACATGAATTGTTCACAACCCATTCAATGATTGACCTCTACGCCTCCATTGTACCCCATCTTCCATGCTTCCTATCCTTCCCTCACAAGCTTATTTAGGCATGAATTTCAGACATTCCTGCCCTGAAGCCTGCTTGACCACTTTTGAAGGAACAAGGGCGCTTTTAAATCCATAGGCTTTGCACCCTCTTGGACTTTTTGCATCCCATGTGACGAAGAAATAGCGGCACTTAAAACAATTAATCTGGTTTCCTGCATCATTCATCTTCATATCCCCTCATCCGACATGTTCCACGTGAAACAAGTAAAATTTTGTCATTTTTCATCAGTTTTTGGAATTCCCCACTGAATCGGCTCCTCCCCTTGTTCCATAAGAAGATGATTGATTTTGGAGAACGGGCGGCTGCCAAAAAATCCTTTTCTCGCTGACAATGGACTTGGGTGAGGCGAGGTCAGTACCACGTGCTTCTCGCAATCTATTAAATCCATTTTCTTCTGGGCAGGCTTCCCCCAAAGTAAAAAGATGACAGGCTTTTCCCGCTCATTCAGTATGGAAATGATTTGATCCGTGAAGGTCTCCCACCCCTTTTTCTGATGGGAATGGGCCTGTCCTTTCCTTACCGTCAAAACGGTATTCAGCAGCAGGACCCCTTGTTCACTCCAGCTCTTAAGAAAGCCGTGGGCAGGGATTTCCGCACCTGTATCTGCATTCAGTTCTTTAAATATATTTCTTAAAGAAGGCGGGGTTGCCACTCCGGGGAGGACGGAAAAACTCAACCCATGCGCCTGCCCTTCCCCATGATATGGGTCCTGGCCAAGGATGACGACTTTGACATTATGATAGGGAGTATATTTTAAGGCGTTAAACACGTCTTTTTTTGCCGGAAAAATGTTCTGAGTTTCATATTCTTCACCAAGGAACTGTTCCAATCTCCTGAAATAGTCCTTTTCAAATTCCTGGGACAATAGGCTATCCCAGTCATTATTCAATCGAGGTATCATTCTTTCGCCTCCTTAATAAGGAATGCTTGAATTTCTTCTTCTACCATACCACGTTTCGCTTGTTGATGGGGAAGCTTAAGGGTGCTGGAAATGACGGCCAGGTTTTAAAGTCAAAATGATTGGGTTATATATGTAATACGTTTTTTAAATTCCTGACAATAAATGAAAACGATAATACGAGGAGGAAATTATTCATGTATAAAGTTGAGGTCGTACAAAATGGTGTAGAAGCGGTCAATACGGTAGAGGCACTGAAAAGCCAGGGCTACGGCGAGGAAGAAATCTATATTTTCGCCCATAATCGTGATCGTTCAGAGGATTTGACGGAAGCTACGGATACAGGTGATGTTAGTTTCAAGGAGCAGGGCCTTTTTGAATCTTTCGGGAATCTTTTCCGCTCCCGCGGGGATGAACTCCGCTCTAAGATGCGTTCATTGGGTGTGACAGAGGTGGAAGCGGATCGCTACGAATCTGAACTCGATAAGGGTAAGCTAGTGCTGGTTGCTTCAAAGGAAGCGCATGAGATGAACAATACACACACTTATTAAGAAAGCAGTAAAGGATGCAGCTTGGAGGCTGCATCCTTTTTTGTGATTTATCCGATCAACGATTGATATAGTTTTTTTGCCTGGGCCTCATCTGAGGTTCCGTGCACGAGTGCTCTTCCGTCATGGAACACGACGATTCGGTTCTCTCCTGTTTCTATTGACAGCAGGTATGGGTTCCCACTTATCTCGTATCCTGCTTTTCTCGCTTGCAGCGCCATTGTCTGCAGGTTCAGTTCCTTCGGTGCAGCCGGCCTCACTTGCACCGTGCTCCTTCCGCAAAGGACCGTTGTTTTCATGGCATTTTCCTTTTCTAAAAACGGGTAGGACGGGGATTCGCCGCACGTGAGACAGGCCTCATCATGGATGGAGTCTGTTTTGACTGATATGTACTGGTTGTGCCACAAATCAAAGGAGCGGTACTGCCCTGCCACGGCATCCTGATTCCCTGTCAACAATTTCAGAGCTTCTGCTGTTTGATGAGCAGCGACCATCTGAACGATCGGGGCGATGACCCCCGCCGTTTCACACGTCTCTGTCTGGACGGGAACCCGCTTCAACAGGCAATGAAGGCATGGAGATTTTCCGGGAAGCATCGTATAGGCCATGCCGAAGCTCCCGACGCACCCTCCGTAAATCCATGGAATCCCGTGTTTGTAAGCACAGTCATTGATGATGAATCTTGTTTCAAAATTGTCTGTTCCATCAATGATGAGATCTGCTTCTGCTGCGAGTTTATCAAGCGTCTGCGGATCTGCTTCCCCTACAATCGATTGAATATCGATCCATCCATTGATCTGTCCGAGTCTTTTTTCTGCGGCTGCAGCTTTTGGCCATTTCATCTCTGCATCCTCTTCGGCGTACAGCTGCTGGCGCTGCAAATTGCTTTCCTCCACGTAGTCCCTGTCGATGATTGTGAGCCTGCCGACGCCGCTTCTGGCAAGCATCTCTGCCGCACTTGATCCGAGGGCACCAGCTCCCACTATCAGCACATGACTGTCAGCAAGTTGTTTCTGGCCGTTTTCTCCAATCGAGGCAAATCTTATCTGTCTCGAGTACCGTTCCATGCTGCAATCCCTTCCTTTCAACTGCGGATTTCCTTCTATTTTAAATCCCTATTGTTTATCTCATCCACCGCTGACCGGGGGCAGAATGGCAACGGAATCTCCTTCTTTTAACACCGTCTCTTCATCTGCAAATTCTTCATTGACTGCAATCATGGCCTGTGGGAGTCTTGTTAGCCGATACTCCTTTTCCATGACGGCCATCAATTCCTTGACTGTATCTCCTTGAAGCTCTAACTCTACTTCGCCTTTTCCCGCTTCTTCCTGCAGGTGGGCAAATAACAGCACTTTAATTTTCAATTTCCGTCACCTCAGGCTTTCCGGTTTTATATTCTTGTGTTCCTTTTTGGTTTCCGATCCACTCTTCCCCGTCTTCCCAATGTTCCTTTTTCCAGATGGGGACGATTTCTTTAATTCTTTCAATGGCATAGCGGTTGGCTTCATAGGCGCTGTCACGGTGAGGAGTGGATACCGCAATCGCAACGGCAATATCCGTAATTTCCAAACGGCCGATCCTATGTACGATGACAACTTGAGCATCCGGCCACCTTTCCCCGATTTCCGTCCTTATCTGCTCCAATTTTTTCACAGCCATTGCTTCATAGGCTTGATATTCTAGATAAAGGGTCCGTTTATCCCCCGTCAATTCTCTGACCGTACCGATGAAAAGAGCAACGGCTCCTGCCTCTGGACGGGTGACACGTGAAGCGATTTCCTCCACTTTGATTGGTTCCCTTGTAATACTGCAGCTATTCACAATATATCCCCTTCCTCGATCTTTCTGCGTACTGTCTCGTAGTCTTCCGGTGTATTCATATTGAAAAGAATCCATTCGAGCTTCTCTGCATCCCATTCAGGCGCTTCGCTTTCCTGTACTTCTCTCGCAGCTATACGGTCAATCATATCCTGCATTTTTCTTTTACCCAAAATAAGCTGTTCTTCAACAATCGGTAAAATCCTCTTATGATAGCAGGCGAAAAGTGGATGACTGCGCCCCTTCAAACGAGGGATGACAGCATCATATCCTTCATCCAGCACTTCTGACAGCCAGCTTGCCATCTTTACAGAAGCAAAAGGCATATCACAAGCGATCAAGCAAACTGCATCTGATCGGCTGTTTTTCAATCCTGTGTATAGGCCAGCAAGAGGCCCGTCCCCTTTGAAACGTTCAATATCGGGCATGACTTTGACATGCTCATCGCTGATTTCCAAGCCGTCATTGGCAACGACAAGGATTTCCTCGCAATGATTGGCAAACCGGTCAATCTGCCTATCGATCATAGGGCGTCCTTCCAGCTGCATCATGTGTTTCTTTTGCCCCATTCTCGACGATTGACCGCCAGCCAGCAGCAGAGCCGACCATTTCATCGCTTCACGCCCTTTCACTTCATATGTTATAGTCAAAAAAATTTGTCATTAGGTTGGGAATGATTTATTCTAAAAAAAGAGTTTATATCAAGGCTGTTTTCGTAAACTATGTTGTTAAAATCTTAATGCCGATTTTAACGTTAAACTAGCTGACTGGTGCGCTGAGTTGGAGTATCCAGGCTCTTTTCGAGCTAAATCTTCAGCAAAAATTGCATAAGTTATCCTGTTTTAATGCTAAAGCAACAATCTTTAAGAAAATAGCCTATATCAATGATAATCAATTGCCGATAGATGTTTCAAATATAAAGGGGGATTTTTCATGACAATGAAAAAAGTTTTAACAATCGCAGGTTCTGATTCCAGCGGCGGTGCAGGGATCCAGGCAGATTTAAAGACATTCCAGGAGCATGGCGTATACGGCATGTCCGCTTTGACGACAATTGTCGCAATGGACCCTAAAAACCACTGGCACCACAACGTTTTCCCACAGGCTGTCAGCACAGTTGAGGCACAATTGGAAACCATTCTTTCCGTTGGCATCGACTCTATGAAAACAGGGATGCTCGGTTCTGTGGAAATCATCGAACTGGCTGCTCGCAAAATCGATGAACACGGCCTGGCTAAAGTAGTCATCGATCCTGTTATGATCTGCAAAGGGGAAGATGAGGTCCTGCACCCGGAAACAACGGATGCCATGAGGGAACTTCTCTTGCCTAGAGCCCTTGTTGTCACGCCAAATCTGTTCGAAGCTGGACAATTGGCTCAAAACGGACCATTGAAATCCATCGATGATATGAAAGAAGCGGCCCGCAAGATCCATGAACTTGGCGCTAAGAACGTTGTCATCAAAGGCGGAAAGCAGCTGCAGCATGATAACGCGGTCGATTTATTCTTTGATGGATCCGAGTTTACAGTGTTAGAAGCTGACAAAGTGGATACTTCCTACAACCATGGTGCAGGCTGTACATTCGCTGCTGCCATCACGGCCAACCTGGCAAACGGCTTGACTGTTGAAGCTGCTGTAAGAGAAGCGAAAAAATTCGTGACAGCTGCAATCCAACATGGCTTTAAATTAAACGAATACGTTGGACCTGTCATGCACGGCGCCTACAACCGTATCCAAGAATAGTTCAGACTGTTGACAAGCGCTCGCATTCTTCGTTGCGGGTCCTCTTCGGATGCTCATTGCCCTTTAAGGCAACTCCGCTCCTCATCGGACCCGCGCCTCGACTGACAAACGCTTTCAATCAGTCTGAACAGAGTAATAAACCTTAATAGCACATATATTAAAAAGGTTCGGTTCCTCCGGGCCTTTTTTTTGATTAAGAAAAAAACTGAAACAGGGTTTTAGCATTCATAAAGGAATTTTAGTAAGATGGTAATAGATATTGACGTTTAGTCAGAAGAAGGAGGACCTGGAATGGAACCTATCACAATTGGGAATGTTCAGCCTTTGATTGATCAATTCGCCGGGAAGCCGGTCTATATACATTTAGAAACGACAAATGGCGCATACGCCTCGCATTTTAACGAGGGATTTTTCTCCGCAGGCGCTTATATCCGGAATGCCAAAGTGACTTATGAACACGGCAAAATCGTCGGCGACGGCCCGTTCAGAACAGGATTGAAGCTTGAAATCGGTTGGATTTATGCTGAAGGATTGACTCACTTTGAAATGGATGAAGAAGGACGTCTTCTGATGGCTGGCCACGGTTTTGACGGCAAGCTTGCAGTTGCATTGGAAATCAGCGAAACGCCATTTGAGTGATCAGAAAGGAGCGAAAATCAATGGAAAAAGAACGACAAGTATTAGTGGTCTTCCCCCATCCCGATGATGAGGCATTTGGGGTTTCCGGGACCATTGCAACCCATATCCAAAACGGCACTCCCGTGACCTATGCTTGCCTCACATTAGGTCAAATGGGAAGAAATCTGGGGAATCCTCCTTTTGCAACGAGGGAATCCCTGCCGAAAATCAGGAAGAGAGAACTACAAAAAGCCGCCGAAGTCATGGGCATCCAGGATTTGCGCATGATGGGGCTGCGCGATAAGACGGTTGAATTTGAAGATGATAAAAAAATGACAAAAATGATCAGCGATATGATTGAAGAGCTGAACCCATCCTTGATCATCACATTCTACCCTGACTTTTCCGTCCATCCGGACCATGAAGCGACTGCTCGTGCTGTTGTAAGGGCAGTACGACAAATGCCAGAGAAGGAACGGACGAAGCTCCACTGCGTTGCCTTTTCCAATGGATGCGAAGAAATCCTCGGAGCACCCGATATCCGCAATGACATCAGCCATGTGCTGGATATCAAACTCGGTGCCATGAAGGCTCACAACTCCCAGACAGCTTGGATGCTTGCCGAAATGGAAGAGAAGTGGAACAACAAAGACCCAGAAGTCATGAACCGCTTCCAATTTGAACGCTTTTGGAGCTATCAATGGGATAAAGATAACGTCAAATAAGTAAATTAAAGCACCATCCTGACTCTTGTTAAGGATGGTGCTTTTTTTGTCGAAGAAATTTTTCGAGAAATGAGTGATTACTCACTTTACAAATGCAAGTCGATGATTTACCATAAAAGTGAGTAATCACTCACTATCATTATTCATACAAAATCTGAGGTGGTAAATCATGAACACAATCGTGAACGTAGACCACGTTTCCAAATCGTTCGGATCCCATGAAGTGCTGAAGGACATTACACTTTCAGTTCAAGAGGGAGAAATCTACGGTCTTCTTGGGCCATCGGGTTCAGGAAAAACAACCCTAGTAAAAATGATGATGGGGCTTGAAAAAGCAACATCCGGTGAAATAACAGTTCACCAAACAACGATGCCCTCTCTTTCCCAATTAGTAAACATCGGGTATATGGCCCAATCAGATGCGCTTTATACGGACCTGACAGCCAAAGAAAACCTGGAATTCTTCGCTGCATTATATGGGCTTGGAGGCAAAAGAAAAAAAGAACGGATACAGACAGTCATGGAAATTGTCGGACTGCAAAATGACCTTTCCAAGACAATCCATCAATATTCCGGCGGCATGAAGAGGCGTCTTTCCTTAGCCATCTCCCTTCTTCACGAACCAAAGCTATTGATCCTGGATGAACCGACCGTTGGAATCGATCCAGTGCTCCGCAAAAGCATATGGGAGCAGTTTCAGGCTTTGAAGAATGCAGGGACTGCCATTTTTGTCACGACACATGTGATGGATGAAGCTGAACGCTGCGACAAGCTGGGCTTGATCCGAGATGGACTTCTGATTGCCAATGATTCACCTGAAGCCGTGAAACAATCCAATGGAGTAGGTTCCATTGAAGAAGTCTTTCTTCTATCCGGAGGTGTCCACCATGCGAATTAGTGCATTTGTCTTGCGGATTATCCGCCAAATCCTACGCGACAAACGAACGCTTGCCTTGATTCTTTTTGCCCCGCTCCTTATTTTGACGATGTTGTGGCTCGTATTTGACAACAGCGATTATAAACCTAAAGTAGGAGTGGTTTATGAACAAAGTGCGCAAAAAAGCGACTCCCTCAGTTCAGAATTCAAAGATTTCAAGAATCAAAATGATGCTGATAAGTCCTTGAAAGATGGAGATTTGGATGGCTATTTACTTTCCGGCCCACACCCGAAAATCGTCCTGGAGGGCAGCGATCCATCACGCAACCGCGCCGTCCTTAAAGAAATCCAGGATGCTATGCCTGTTTTTCAACCAATGAGTGCTTCTAAATTACCCGTAGAATATGTATATGGCAGCAAGGATATGGGGCAATTTGATTCATTCGGTCCTGTATTACTCGGATTCTTCTGCTTTTTCTTTGTCTTTCTGATCAGCGGCGTTTCTTTCCTAAGAGAACGCACATCCGGTACATTGGAAAGACTGCTTGCCAGCCCGATTAAAATTTGGGAGATGGTCATCAGCTATGTCATTGGTTTTGGGATTTTCATGATCATTCAGGCATCACTTCTTTCCTTATATGCCATCTATGTTTTGGATATGATGATGACAGGAAGCTTCTTTAATGTACTCATCATCATTCTCCTGCTATCTTTGACAGCATTGACGCTTGGCATCCTCCTATCTGCATTTGCACGCAATGAGCTTCAGATGATGCAATTCATTCCGCTAGTCATCGTGCCGCAGATCTTTTTCTCGGGATTGTTCAATTTGGATGCCATCTCTGACTGGCTCAGCTGGATCGGTCCGATCACTCCGCTCTATTATGCGGCACAAGCGCTGAAGGACGTGATGATCAAAGGATACTCCTTCACGGATATCCTTACACCTGTTCTTGTATTGACCGGCTTTTCATTGGTATTCATCCTGCTTAACATCTTTGCCTTGAATAAATATAGAAAAACATCATAACCCTTTCCTATTGTGCTGATTCCTGCCAATTATTGTACAATGAAGGAAGTAAATGAATTCAACGAGGAGATCGACATGTCTGAAGAAAACCAGATGCTTAATTTGCTGATTGAAAACCAGGATGGCGTGACGGAAAAACAAAAAAAGATACTGGAAGCGGCCGTCGAGATTTTTTCCGAAAAAGGCTATGCCGCAAGTTCCACCAGTGAAATTGCCAAAAAAGCAGGCGTAGCGGAAGGCACCATCTTCCGTCATTATAAAACGAAAAAAGATTTACTATTTTCCATTGTTGCACCGACCATGACTAAACTGATTGCGCCTTTCATCATCCGCGACCTTAATAAGGTGCTGGATAAGGATTATGAGGAATTTGAGGATTTTCTCAGAGCCATCATTGCGAACAGGCAGGCGTTTGCCAAGGAAAATACGAACATGATTAAAATCCTGGTTCAGGAAATCCCCTTTCATCCTGAGCTGAAGGAGCAATTCACAAAGAATATTGCCCTTAAGGTTTTTGAAAGGCTGAAAGAAGTCGTCGTTCATTACCAGAAGAATGGCCAAATTATCGAATTGCCGCCAGAATCCGTCGTTCGGATGCTGGGCTCGACCATCATCGGCTACTTATTGGCGAGGCACATCATGGCCCCGGAAGCCGATTGGAACGATGAAAAGGAAATCGAAAACATGATATCTTTTATCTTAAACGGTATAAAAAAGTAGGAAATGCCCCGGAGCTCGAATGGCTGCCGGGGCATTTTTACGTATGGGTTATACAGTTGCTTTCATTGCTTCAAAAATAGCTTTGGCTACGCCGTCTTCTTCGTTGGTTGCTGTATGGAATTCACAGTAATCTTTGATTCCCTGTGCGGCATTTCCCATCGCAACGGGTCTTCCTGCCTTTTTCATCATGGATAGATCATTGAAGTTATCCCCAATGGCCATTGTCTTGGAAAGGTCGAGACCATGCTCTTCCACAAATTTCTCCAAGGCGATTCCCTTTTGCGCATGGACATTGGTGATTTCCAAGTTCTCTTTCCCTGAAGAACTGACTGCAATCCCCTCTATCTCCTTCAATGGCCCTTCTGCATTTTCAAGTGCCTGATCGTCGAAAGAGAATGCAAGAAATTTATAAATGATATAAGAGGGATCATCAAAGATCTCCTGGTAGTGGTCAATCACTGAAATATGCCCTTCAGAAAAGCGCTTTTTGGCAGCATCCCTGATCTGCTGTTCACTGACATGGGGATTCGCTGATTGAAAGATATCAATGATGATATCGATTCCCTTTTCATAGTCTTCAGTATACGTCCCTTTATTGGTGTAGATTTCAAAATAGATGCCATGATCTTTCAACTGGCGTGAAACTTCAGCTGCAGCCTTTGCATCCATCCCGCTGACATGGATGACTTCACCTTTTCGATTGCGGGTTTCAGCTCCATTGACACAAATGATCGGACATTCAATCCCTGCTTCATCAAGGGCAAACCTTGCTTCTGTATAAGATCTTCCTGTGGCAACGACCACTTTTATCCCTTTTTCCTGCGCCTCCATTATCGCGCGGCGGTTTGCTTCGCTGACTTGCTGCTTCGAATTCAATAATGTTCCGTCCATATCCGTTGCAATACATTCTATCATGCTGTACACACCTTCTCTTTAGTATTCGTTCAAGATATCCCCCGTCATTTTAACAGACTGGCAGGTATTTCAAAAAAGATACGATTATCAGACTGACGGAAAACACATAGACGCTCGCCATGCCTTCGTCAGCACTTACAGATATTTGCTTCCTTCCCGGATGCTGAGTTTCGCCAGTGGATGACTCTCAATGAATGACCGTACCGAATCCGGATTCGTTTTCGAGTATTCCCTCAACGCCCATCCGATGGCTTTTTGGATAAAAAATTCTTTGGAATCATTATTCTGCAAGATGATTTCATAAAGCAACTTCTCATCCGTTGATGCTTTGTATTTAAGCTGGAATAGAATCGCCGTCCTGCGCAGCCACATATTTTCATGGGTGCCCCAGCTCCTCAGCACTTCTTCCTTCAATTCCGGGTAACTCCTGGCAAGAACTCCAGCGAGGTTAGAAGCAATGCTATCTACAGTATCCCACCAAGATTTGTGTGTTATTAAATATTCGATCAAGCTGATATCTTCTTTAGGACGCTTCTTTATGTATTTTCCATAATAATCGAGAGCCATATACTGATATTCCCTCTCAGGCTTTTTCCAAAGCTGAAGGAGAAACTCTTGGTCAAACGGCTTTTTATGGATGCCCGTGTCAGAAAAAAATGTTTTCGCCAACTCCTTCCTTAGTGGACTTTTGATGCCCAAAAAGGGAAAATGCCCTTTCATATAAGCTTCCATTGCCGGAGCCTGATCCTTATTGGCATTTGATTGAAATAGTTCTTCAATGATTTTGATGCCCATTTTATTTCCCCCATTATCTTTTTTCCTATCATACTGCACTGTTCACTGCCATTCCCAATTATATACTTTAATCGCCCGTTTGATTGTTTTCTAAGCAAAACAGGTCTATAATTGTATGTACAATTATTTAAAAAAGTGGTGATTTCATGCTCGACGGCTATTTTAAAAATTGCTTATATTTTTCCGCGAACCGCTTATCCCGGATCATGACGAAAATGGCAGAAGAATCGTTTGCGCCCATCGGTTTGTCCCCCACGTATGCTTTTTTGATCATGGCGGCACTTGAAGAACCGGGGCTCACTCAAAAGCGGCTCAGTGAAAAGCTGCATATTGCTCCATCCACCTGCACACGGTTTGTCGATAAACTGGAAGTGAAGCTGCTTGTGGAACGGAAACAGGAGGGCAAGATGGTTTATATCCACCCCACCTCGAAAGCGGAAGATCTTCTTCCCGAGATTAAAAAGTGCTGGAAGCAGCTCTATGAACGCTACTGTGACCTCCTCGGCAAAGAGATGGCGGATCAATTGTCAAAAGACCTCCACAATGCTGGAGAAATATTGGAATAGTCCCCTCTGCCTCAATATAGGCAGAGGTTTTTTAAATTAGGCTCTTTTCTTAATGTTTGTAAAGAGCCTGGATACTCCATTTCAGCGCGCAAAACAGCTATTGTCACGTTAAAATCGGCATTAAGATTTTAACAACAATGTTTACGAAACAACCTAAATTTTCTAACTTTTTGAAGGATTCCTTTTCTCTTTGTAGAAATATTCCAATTGGGGATAGAATGGCTTTCTGCGTTGTTCTGATTCAAATGACAGAGGCCAAAAAACCATTTATACAAAGGGGGAAACGGATTGAAATCACTAATCAAATTTTCAAACAGCATCATGCAGAAATATCTGCCTGATCCATTTTTGTTTGTCATCATCCTGACCTTCGTCGTCTTTGGATTGGGTCTCATTTTCACTGACAGCGGCCCGATGGATATGGTCCAATACTGGGGCGGGGGATTCTGGGCGCTGCTGGCTTTTTCCATGCAGATGGTCCTTGTCTTGGTCACAGGCCATGTCCTCGCATCAAGTCCGATCTTTAAAAAGCTGCTGGGAGGATTGGCCGGGACCGCGAAATCACCAGGGGCAGCCATCGTCCTTGTCTCTGTCGTATCGATCATCGCTTCCTGGATCAACTGGGGATTCGGCTTGGTCATCGGTGCTCTTTTTGCGAAAGAATTGGCACGCCGGGTTAAAAATGTCGATTACCGGCTGTTAATTGCAAGCGCTTACGGCGGATTCGTCGTCTGGCATGGGGGCTTTTCCGGATCCATTCCACTCTCCATCGCGACGAAGGGGCATCCATTCGCCGATAAAATCGGAATCATCCCTACGAGCGAAACCATTTTTGCACCATATAACCTGATCATTGTTTTAGCACTTTTCATTATCCTACCCATTTTAAATCGGGCCATGATGCCTTCCAAGGATCAAACCGTAACCGTCGATCCGGAAATCCTTGTAGAGGATGAAGCATTTTCTGCGGCTTCACTGGAAGCTGGTGCTGCCACTCCGGCAGAGCGCATGGAAAACAGTGTGGTCCTGTCCATGCTTGCGGGAATTTTAGGCCTCCTATTCTTAGGCTGGTATCTTTCTAAAAACGGATTTAACTTAAATTTAGATATCGTTAACTTTACATTCTTTTTCTTGGGGATCATTTTCCACGGGACACCGAAGCGCTTCCTGCACGCTGTTTCCACAGCTGTCAAAGGAGCGAGCGGAATCATCATCCAATTCCCGTTCTACGCAGGAATCATGGGCATGATGACTGCATCCGGACTTGCCGTAGTCATGTCCAATGCTTTCGTATCGATCTCGAATGACTTCACCTTCCATTTCTTCGCCTTCCTTAGCGCAGGACTCGTCAACTTCTTTGTCCCATCAGGAGGAGGACAGTGGGCTGTTCAAGGACCGATCATGCTGGATGCTGCAAAAGCAATGGGAGTGTCCATTCCTAAAACGGCAATGGCCGTCGCTTGGGGCGATGCCTGGACGAATATGATCCAGCCATTCTGGGCCCTTCCAGCATTGGCCATAGCCGGTCTGAAAGCAAAGGACATCATGGGATTCTGCTGCATCATTCTTGTCGTCAGCGGCATCGTCATTTCATTGGGACTGCTCTTCCTATAATCATGTATATGGCAGGTTATCTGCCTATACAGCAAAAAAGCTGCCGCAAGGGGCATCCAGCCTCCTGCAGCAGCTTTTTTATATAGCAGGGAAGCCTATTCCAACAGGCTCCTCTTTTTCAATTCCACTTCTAAAAGCTTGATAAAATCCTTCGAAAGATTTTCTTTTTTAGCTTTTAAATACGCATCCATCAACTGTTCGTCGTTCAATAAGCGATAACCATTCATTGCCAAACCTCCTAGTTGCCGGTAACCATTAATCTTATATTTCGATTACTTTCCCTTGATTAAAGATGGGTAAACGCAAATCTTTTTCAACTAAAAAACCTCCCGCAATGGGAGGCCGTAATCATGAAGATTTGCGGTAAAGCTGAAGCTCTTCCGGTTTTGCGATTTCTTTTGCAGCCAAGGCAGCTTCAGGCTTCTTCTTCTTTCTCTTCCCTTTCTTGAAGTAATGCGAATGCCCCGTTGTCGACTGTACATACCCTTCAATCATGAAGGAAACGGCAATCATGGTAAGAGCGAAGCAGACAATCGGCGTGAGGGGCACCCATGGAATCCATTCAAGCAGCTTATACGTGTCCCCGATCAAACCGGACCATTCGTTTGAAATCGTTTGGGGAGGATCTCCAAAATACGGATCATAGCTGACCTTCGTCCCTCCGAGGAACAGCTGCAGCAAGCCTAAATGCGCGAAGACAATCAATGTCTGCATCATTTGCTGGCCGAAAAGGACAAATACTTTTTCCCTTAATGCCGGAAAAACGTGTTTGAAGATCAAACGCATCTTGCCTGCTCCAAGCGTCCTCGATGCCAGAACGAATTCCTGCTCGATGACCCTGCCTGCTTCATTGCTGATCAGCACAGATATGACCGGAACGGTAAGCAGTGCCAGAATGATGACTTCCAAGGCAATCCGTTCAAACATGCTCGTCTGAAAGCCCCCTTGAGGCATCCAAAGGATCGGGTGGAGCAAATAGTATGCAAGGATGGTAAAAGGGATGAAGTGGAACGAATCGATGAAACCATTGACATACCGCTTCCCCTTTTTAAAATACACCCCCATCACCATGCCGATTGGAACTGCAACGAGAATTCTCAATGCCGCAACGGATATAGCCGCCAAGATGGTATACTTCGCACCCATGATGGCTTTGGCAAACATATCATACCCAAGCTTATCCGTGCCCAATGGCGTTTTCCAGCTCGGCGGCTGCGGGGACCCCCCAATGATCTTGCCATCCGCATCATAGATCCAGCGATATTTAGGAACCTGGTTGTCCGTTACCCCCGAGTAGACAAAACTGGCAATCAGGATTCCTGTTATAAATATAAACCCAATGAGAAACCAAGGATTTTTCCATACGCTCTTCATGAAATCGTCCCCCCTCCTGTCACTTTCCGCTGTAAGATCCATTCCACCACCGTGTAAAAAATGAAAATAGGGAAGAAGAATGCAAGGAGCGTAATCGTGAAAATCTTCGGATTAAGTTCTTCCATCAAGAACAGGGTCACCCCGCCCATATTGAATAGGAATTCCAAGATCAATAGATTGGACAGCATGAACCATACTGTCTTTTTGGATTGAAAAAAGACACTGATGACCGCATTAGGAAAAATGTGAAAGACTACGATAAACAATTTTTTCAACCCGATGGAGCGGGCAAGGAGCACGTAGTCTTTATTCAATTCGTCTTCAAAGATGATCATGCTGAGGCGGAAAAGCTGCACCATCGGCAGGATCGACAAGCATATGATCGGCAATAAATAAATCTTCTGTTTATCCAGTGCTGCGATATCCATCAACAGCAGCCCCGTTTTCTCAAAAATAAAGATGACGAGAAGCTGCGTTCCATAGATGATCAACAGATCCGGGATCGATTCAAATATGTAAAAAACCAGTTTAACCGCCCTGCGAAGTTTATGCGGCAGCATGGTAACCAGCATCGTCATCGCCAACGATACGGCCATTGCCAGCAGGAATGCACCAAGCAGAACCGTCAATGAATAAAAGACCGGGTCAAGCATATACGGGAACAACGGCCGTTCTGTATCAACAAACATATACGTAAGTTCATTTAAATGCACAAGTGAATACAAAATATCTTTAAGCGACTGCCAATATAACGATCCATCTATGTGCTTCTGCTGCAGTCCTGCAATGAATGGAGGAAGTGCACCAACTAATATGATTCCCGCGCAAGAAAGCAGGAATTGGATGGCTATATCTAGTACTTTTTTCATCTCTAACCCTCCCAATCTGACAATCTGTTTCCAATTTTACCACCAAACGTAATGAATATGAAATATATTTGAAATATTCTGTTATGAAAAAAATTCTACAAATCCTGCGAAGGTCCCAGTGACTGCTGTGCATCAGGCTCGGTTGGCTGCGGGCGCGGGTGGCCTTTGCTCCCCACTTTTGGCGCTGACCGGCCCACTTTGGCGTTTTATCTCGCAGCTTTTCGGGCTAACCGCCGCACTTCGGGGATTTATCTCAGCACTTTCACCATCAACCGCCCCACTTTCCATTTTTCAGGGCAATAAAATGCTAAATGGGGTTGCCAAACCGAAATAGCGGCGCATCCGGACAAATTAATCTCTCCAACCTTGAAAATTGGCAGCCCCTGCCGTGCAGCACTACTCTCCACAACAAAAAAGCCGCTCGAGTCATTTCGACCCGAGCAGCCTAAGCAAAACTATTGCGAGAGTGGAAGCTGGATGATGACTTCAGTTCCGATTCCCAACTCGCTTTTTATATCGATGCAGCCTTTGTGTTCTTGAATGATCTTATTGCTGATGGTCAATCCGAGGCCCATTCCCTTTTCTTTCAGTGTGAAGAATGGTTCACCGAGATGCTTCAGCCGCTCAGGAGGAATTCCTTCTCCCTGATCTTTGATGGAGATTTTCAATTTCTGCTCGACATGTTCTACTTTCACTGTCACTTCGCCGCCTTTTTGACCCATAGCGTCGAGAGCATTCTTGATGATATTGATCAGCACCTGCACCACTTGGTTTTTATCCCCAAAGATTACAGCATCCTTTTCGTCCGCTTTTATCGTAATGGCAATACCCAAGAGGAGGGCTTCATGCTTCATGATATTGACGACATAATCCAGTGCTTCGTTAAATTTGAACTCCGAGTGAATCCTGCTCTGGGGTTTCGCAAGCACAAGAAGTTCACTGACGATTTGATTGATCCGGTCAATTTCCCTGGACATGATTGTTAAATATTCTTTAGTGACGTTTTCCGTTTCATTGAGTAGTTGAATGAATCCTTTTAAACTAGTAAGCGGATTGCGGATTTCGTGGGCAATGCCTGCGGAAAGCTCCCCGACCACCGAAAGCTTCTCCTTCTTCAGCAGCATGGCTTCCGTCCTCTTCTGCTGGGAGATGTCCCTTCCGAGTGTAATCAGGATTCTTCTTGTCCCATCCTCATGATAGAGAGGTACTTTAATGACATCGAATGTTTTAAACTCGCCGGAGCGGAGATAGAACGATTCTTCTGTCCGTGTCAGGCACTGATTTTCCCAAGCGGCCTCATCCGAATCGATGCAGTAGAGAAGGGCATCTTTGAAAAATGGCGTGTATTCTCCCAACTGTGAATCAGTCTTTCCGTAGTAATCGACGCGCGTCAATTCATATAGCTCAAGTCCGAACTGGTTTACTTTGAGCCATCTTCCTTCGCCATCCTTCACACACATAAAATCAGGCATGGAATCGATCAATGCAGAAAGTCTCTTCTCTTCCCCCTGCACCCCTTGATATTTTACCAGGAGCCTGTACCCATTCACCGCCAAATAAAGGAGGCCCCCGATTAAAATGATGGATAATACAATATAAATAAATGACTCTATTTCATTCCGTTCATGGATGAATCCAAGAAACATCTGGCATACCAAAACAATCATCATGCCAGCGGCAGCTGCTGCCCATCCCTTTTTCGTCAGCAAAGCGGCACCCCTCTTTTCCCCTGCGACTATTGTTTATCTATTTTCTATTATCATATCATTAACAGTAAATCTTCCCCAACCGCAGAATAATAGGTTTAAATGACTTAATTATACATCATTAAGTCTTTTTACCCAAAATAAATATTCAGAATAATCTTTGTACTTACCTTTGGAAAATAGTTGAATACTATGTTATACTCAATTGTAACAAAACGTTCACAAACTTTTCTCTGTTTCGCCATAATTGAAAACCTTTACTAAAAGGAGTGTTAACACATGGATGTATTTATGGTTTATTTATTTGTCGCTACTGCAACTCCATTGTTCCTTTGGGCTGAGCATAAGAAGTGGGCAATCATCCATTCGCCATTTGTCATCGCACTTTGGGCGTCTTTCATTTACTACGTCGCTGTTCCTGACATGGGAACGCTTGGACATATCGTTTTATGGACATTATTTATTGCCAACTTCCTTTATGCACACGTGGCAGCCATCTACTTATACGCTGCGCCGTTCCTTCGCGAACAAAAACTTAAGAGACGCTTCACCCTCATTAAATAAGCATGCTAAGAACATAGAAGCCGGATCCTTCTAACATGAAGGGGCCGGCTTCTTTTTTATTAAAGGCGTTATAAAGTTTTGTTAGTGAGAGTGGGTTCTTTAAACCAAAATTGATGAAGACACGGCTGGACTCCACTTCACTTAATTAATATTAATTGATGGCAACTCTATTTTTTGAGGTTTCATTTTTGTCTTAAGCTTTTGATGGTATAGCTGATACTCTGGATTGCCTTCCCCGAAATGATTATCAACTACATAATATAATTCATTTCGCGCATTCAATATTGGATTACTTACTGCATGATTGGAGTTTGTAAGCTTAACTGAAGTATTCGTCAGAGTGTTAACCTTATATAACTCATATTTATAAACTCCCTGACCAGCTTTTCCTGGCAGTGTGTAAATAATTTCTGGGGTATTGGGGATGGCCGCTAAATCAAAAATTACATTGTCGCCTTTAAATACTTCATTTAATTTTTCTATATTATTAAATGGAATTTCCAAAATACTATGGTCTACTGATATGAGCGCACCTGTCTCACCTGAATTATAGGATAGACCTGTAATCTCTTTATCTTTAAAATGTGTTATCTGCTGTTCGGCATGAGTGGATAGATTGAGTAAATACGCCTCGAAGCTACTTCTTACTTCTCCCGTTATCCCTTTAAGGTCAATATAATGGTTTGCCCTCATATAAAGGATTTGTTTTTCGGCTGCATCCACTTGAATTTTCATGACGATTGCTGGAACTTCTGTAATTTTAGTTGTATCCCCGGAAGACAGGTTTGTTTTATACAATGAGCTTGAAAGTTTATCATTTGAAATGACATCATTGGCTGCAAAATATAAGGTATTCCCGTCCTTGCTGAAAACCATGTCGGCAATATCCCCTTTATATGGGATTTCACTTCGTTTTGTATTGTCCTTAATATCATAAACTAGGATCTTTTTTTTGGTTTGGCCCATAGGTATGTATGCAACATCATTTGAATTACTTACAGCAAAGGATTTTTCAATTAGGGTATATGATTTTTCTGTAGATTCTCCTTTGCTATAGATTTTCGTAATTACTCCCGCTCCCCCTAATATTAGGATGCATATAGAAACTAATATGAACCATGGACTTTTATACATCCAATACCTCCTTTTTCTTTTAGAAAATATTCTTCAAATAAAAATGATCCACTCTAACTTATTAGACTCATAGAGTTTAACTCTGTGACGTTATTTAACTTTGAAAAGTTTCCTGTCATAAACAATTATTAATTTCAGAATTAATTATTTATTCACTTTATAAAATAACATATAATGGAATTTAAGAGTAACTAACAAAGAAGGTAAATTAAGTCGAGAGGAATGGTAAAATGCCATTTATTATAGGTTATGGGATTGCGATACTAGGAGCAATAACGGCTTACCAGCTAACCAAAGGAAAAACGAATAAAAGAAAATTCATTGGTTGGGGAATTACGCTAATGTTTGCTATTTCTCCATTTTTATCTTTTGCAATCGGCTTAACCACTGCAGTTATTGTGATGAATGGTTGGGCAGCAATGATTATGTGGGTTATCTTCCCACCAATCTTCCTACTGGGATTTGTACTTTTATTGGTTGGTATTTTTAAAAAAGAAGAAAAAGTGAAATTTTAAACTGAACGAATGTGGGAGAATAACAATGCAAATGTCCATGAAATCTTTTAAATATTTTTCATTTAAACCGAAAGATCATCTTTATAATTATAAAACCTTGATCCTCTACCACGGATGGGGCGGCAGGGCAGAGGGCTACACGGAATTAGCAGAGGAATTACTCGAAAAAGGCTATAAAGTCATCGTCCCTGAAATCCTCTATCACGATACAAGAGAGCCTTTAGAAAATCATTACGACCAGAAAACCCTCCAAGAATATTTTTGGAAAATCATCTTCCACACCATTGATGAATTTAATGATCTTATTACTGAATTAAATATAAAGAAAGAAGAAATCGTGCTGGTAGGAAGTTCGATGGGTGGGTTCATCGCAAATGGGATTTTTGCGCGTGAATTGGGCCTGTTGGGACTCGCCAATATTAACGGCTCCGGCTCATATTTATTGACAGAACGCATTTTTAGAAGCATGGATGGGAGAGGAAGCATTCCAGCAGAACTAGAGATGACACTAAGGGATTATGATCCTGTGGAAAAAGAGAACTGCCCTTCGCATGTGCTGCTCATTCATGGGGACAGTGATAAGATCATCCCAATAGAAGGACAAAAAGATTATTATGGCTATTTAAAAGAAGACCAAAAAAGAGAGAATGTAGAATTACATATCCATAAAGATATTAATCATCAATTCACAACTGAAATGGTGAGTGAGTTGATCGATTGGCTGAGTAAGATCTGAAACCATAAGAAAAGCACTGCCGAAATTGCCGGCAGTGCTTTTACTTGTTCATTTCAATTAGTTCCCTTCATCCTTCTCATGCTTCATCTGCATTTTATGATCCATATTCTTCATATCTTTATCGTGGCCCATGTAGTCCGCTCCGAAGGACATGACCCAAATGGTGCCGGCGACTACTGCTACTGCAATGAATGCTGCATAGAGCATCGTCCCGGTTTGGAATCTTCCGTTTTCGCTTTCGGTCACGTGCATGAACATGAACAATTGAATGACGGCTTGGAGGATTGCCAGGATGACAATGAACGTTATAATCATCTTCGTTGAAAAGCCGCTGTACAATCCAACCCAAAGGGCTATGAGCGTCAAGACAATCGAGAATACGAAGCCGATCAAGTGCTTCCAAGGGAATCTGCCTTCTGTATGGCTAGCCATGATGCATCACCATCCCTGTCAAGTAAACTCCTGTAAAGATAAAGATCCACACGACATCTAAGAAATGCCAATAAAGGCTTGTAATGAAGATCTTTTTAGCCGTTGCGGGGTTCAACCCGCGTCTGGATGTTTGTATTAACACGAGCGTGACCCAGCCAATACCGAGTGATACGTGGGCCCCATGCGTCCCGACCAGTACGAACAGTGCTGACCAGAATGCACTGGATGAAAGAGTTGCTCCTTCATGGACGTAAGAAATGAACTCTGATATTTCAAATCCGATGAATCCAATGCCTAAAAGAATGGTGATGATCATCCAAATCATCAAGCCCTTCTTATTATTCCTTCTCATTTCATGGACGGCAATCCCGCATGTAAAGCTGGACGTCAGCAATAAGAATGTCTCAATCAAGACGCCTTTCAGTTCGAAAAGCTCCCCGGGTAAAGGGCCGTTTGCTGTTCTGTTCATCAATGCGAAATAAGTCGCAAACAATGTAGAGAACAGGGCAATTTCAGCTCCAAGGAAGACCCAAAAACCCAGGATATTCAACCGGCCAGTCTCTGACTGGTATTCCAGCGGCGTGTTTTGATCATGATTTTGAACCATATCCATTTTGTTCGAGCCTCCTTTACCCTAGTTTTCTTTCTGTTTCTTCTATTTCACTGACTGGAATGTAGTATCCATCGTCATATTCAAATGAACGTAGAACGAGGCAGGCAAGGATTCCGATTAAACCGGCAATGCCCATCCAGTACCATTGGAAGACTAAACCGAATCCTGCTGTAAAGAACAGCACCGACATCACAAATGGACGTCCGGAATTATTCGGCATATGGATCGGTTTGTATTCCTGAATTTTATACTGGTCTTTCTTCGCTTCTTTTTTCATTTCCCAGAAGGCATCTAATGCTGTGACTTCCGGGATGACGGCAAAGTTGTAATGCGGCACCGGTGTGTGTGTAGCCCACTCGAGGCTGCGTCCATCCCAGGCATCTCCTGTTTTTTCCCGTTCTGCATAGCGGAAGCTGTAGTAGATGCTGTAGACCATGACAAGGAATCCGAGACCCATGAGGACTCCTCCGATGGTTGCTACAAGATTTAAGCTGAACCAGCCGTCCCCTGCTCCATACGTAAATACGCGTCTAGGCATGCCATCGAGGCCAAGGAAGAACATCGGGAAGAAGCAGACATTGAAACCGACCACGAACAGCCAGAATGAAATTTTTCCAAGACGCTCGTTAAGCTTGTGTCCGAACATTTTCGGATACCAGAAATAGAATCCTGCGAAACAGGCAAATACAGTTCCGGAAATTAATACATAGTGGAAATGCGCTACAAGGAAATACGTATTGTGATATTGGTAATCAGCTGCTGCCATGGCTAGCATGACCCCGGTCACCCCGCCTATGACGAAGTTCGGGATGAATGCCAGCGACCATAGCATCGGTGTCGTGAGCTTGATCTTTCCCCGATAGAGGGTAAACAGCCAGTTGAATATCTTGACCCCGGTCGGTATGGCGATGGCCATGGTGGTGACCGAGAAGACTGAATTGACTGCAGATCCAGCACCCATCGTGAAGAAATGGTGGACCCAGACGACAAAGCTCAATCCGGCAATGGCGATCATGGAATAAACCATCGCTCTATAGCCGAACAGCGTCTTCCTTGCAAACGTACTGATAATTTCCGAGAAAATACCGAATGCAGGAAGGATGACAATGTATACTTCCGGATGGCCCCAAACCCAGAAAAGGTTTGCCCACAGCATCGGCATACCGCCATCCGCAAGGGTGAAGAAATGTGTACCGAATAAGCGGTCAAATGTCATCAATGCAAGTGCGACGGTCAACACAGGGAATGCGAAGATGATGATGACACATGTGATCAGCGTAGACCAAGTGAACATCGGCATTTTCATTAGCCCCATGCCTTTAGCCCTCATTTTCAAGATGGTAACGGCAAAGTTGATTCCTGTCATCAATGTACCGATACCGGCAATTTGAAGTCCAAGCAGATAGTAGTTCTGTCCCGGACCCGGACTCATTTCGTTCCCGGCAAGCGGCATATAGCTTGTCCATCCAGCTGCCGGGGAACCTCCGATGACGAAGGAAATGTTAAACAGCATCGCTCCAAAGAAAAATGTCCAGAAGCTTAGTGCATTCAAATAAGGATAGGCGACGTCGCGCGCTCCGATCTGCAATGGAACGACAACGTTCATCAGCCCGATTAAAAACGGCATCGCCATGAAGATGATCATGATCGTACCGTGTGTGGTAAAGATTTCATTATAGTGCTGAGATGCAAGGAATTTTGATCCCGGCACTGTCAGCTGTGCCCTCATGAGCAAGGCATCGACACCGCCGCGGAAAAGCATCAGGATTGCGGCGATGATATACATGACGCCAAGGCGTTTATGATCGACGGTTGTGAGCCAGTTTGTCCAAAGCCACTTCCATTTCTTGAAGTAGGTCAATCCTGCCACAATGGCAATCATGGTCATCACAATGGAAACATCGGCTCCATAGATCAATGGGTCGCCTGTGACAAAAAATTCATCCCATTTCATGCTGTCTCCTCCTCCCTAGTGCGCTTTATCTTGTTGTTTTTCCGACTGTTTTCTTATCTTCTCTGCATAGCCTGCATTATGCATCTTGGAATGGTCTACATATTGAAGATGGGTAGATGAAAATGTCATTTCTTTTGCGTGGCCTTGCAGAAGCAAGTGATCATATTCTTTTTTCGTTAATTTAGGTGCTGACTTCTGCTTGTCTTTCACCCATTTATCGTACTCTTCTTGCGTAACGGCTTTTACTTTAAACTTCTGATCAGCAAACCCTTCTCCGTTGAAGTTGGCGTTGCGGCCCTCATAGATGCCGGGCTTGTCTGCCTGCAGATAAAGCTCTGTCTGCATTCCTGCCATGTTATATTCCTGTCCGCCCAATGAAGGAATCCATAAAGCTGACATGGAATCTGCCGAAGTCAATTTAAATAGGATTGGCCGGTCTTCAGGAATGACCAGATAGTTGACGGTCTCAAGGTTCTGCTCAGGATAGCTGAACATCCATTTCCATTCAGCTGAAGTTGCATGGATCACCAATGGCTTCTTATGGGAAGTGGCTTCCGGTGCTTTATCCAATGCATAAATGGTTTTGACTGTTGGAATAGCAAGGGCGATAACAATCAGAATTGGGATGACTGTCCAAATAATTTCCAAAAACGTGTTGCCGTGATGATCTGGCGGTTCATATCCTTCCGGAAGCTTCTTCTCGCGATATCTAACAATGATAATTGAGAAAAGGACGAATACGACGGCCACGATGAACAGCATGAAGCCGATGGACCAATAAATGAGATCTTTCTGCTGCTCAGCAACTGGACCCTTTGGATCCAAAACAGTCAGCTGACACCCGCCAAGGAATGTAGATAATGCAACGATGGCCAATAAACCCATTGGCTTAAGTAGTTTTCTCAATCTTGTCACCTGCCTTTTTGATCTATGATTAAGTATGATGGTTCTTCAATCGTTAACACCCTTTTTACTCGACTATACCCACCATAGGGAAGACCAAACACTATGTGACACACTTCACAAATCAAAGCAGGAATTCTCAATATTTCGCCACATTCTCTTCAATAAACCATCAAATTATTGGAATATACAACCTATACGGGAATTAATTACGCATAAAAAACCGCCGGCATTTTGCACCGGCGGTTCCATTATCTTATCCTAATTTCGTTTTCAATTTGTCCAGCATATCAGCTGTCATTTTCGCTAAATCATATTCAGCCTTGAATCCCCACTCTTCTTTTGCTGCAGAAGGGTCGATGGAGTTCGGCCAGCTGTTGGCGATTGTTTGTCTGATTGGATCCACTTGGTAGTCCATCTCGAACGTTGGGATGTGCTTGCGGATCTCAGCAGCGATTTGTTCCGGCTCAAAGCTCATCGCAGTCACGTTGAATGAGTTGCGGTGCTTCAAATTCGCAGGATCAGCTTCCATCAAGTCGACGATGGCATTAAGGGCATCCGGCATGTACATCATGTCCATGTATGTGCCTTTGTCGATGTAGGAAGTGTATCGGCCATTTTTGATGGCTTCATAATAGATTTCTACTGCATAGTCAGTCGTACCGCCGCCTGGAGGCGCAACATAGGAAATCAATCCAGGGAAGCGCAGACCGCGTGCATCCACACCGAACTTCTGGTAGTAGTAGTCGCAAAGCAATTCGCCTGATACTTTATTGACTCCATACATCGTTGTCGGACGCTGGATCGTATCCTGAGGCGTGTTGTCCTTCGGAGTGGAAGGACCGAAAGCACCGATGGAACTTGGCGTGAAGAACTGGCAGTCCAGTTCCCTTGCTGTTTCAAGCGCATTGACAAGTCCACCCATGTTCAAGTTCCAGGCAAGAAGGGGCTTCGCTTCTGCAGTGGCAGAAAGAAGTGCCGCCAGGTGGATGATGGAATCCACCTCATATTTCTTTGCAAGGTCATGCATTCTTTGAGCATCGGTAACGTCCAAGGTTTCAAACGGACCGCCGGTTACGACTTCGCTGTCCGTTTCACGGATATCCGTTGCTAAAATGTTGTCCGCTCCGTACACGCTGCGCAGCTTCGTGACAAGCTCAGAACCGATTTGACCGAGTGCACCGGTCACAAGTACTTTTTTCATAATCTATTTCCTCCTAGTCGCTAAAACCGTTCAAATAAAATTTAGATGATACCCATTTCTTTTCCGACTTTTTCATAAATGGAAATGGCGTTATCGAGCATTTCCTTTGTATGTGCAGCTGTCGGCATATTTCTCACACGGCCTGTCCCTCTTGGAACGGTAGGGAATACGATGGATTTCGCGTAGACTCCTTCTTCATAAAGGCGTTTACTGAATGTTTGAGTCGCTTTTTCTTCCCCGATGATGACCGGTGTGATTGGCGTCTCGCTGTTACCGATATCAAAGCCGATTGATTTAAGCCCTTGCTTCAGATAGTTTCCGTTTTCCCAAAGCTTATCATGCAATTCAGTGCTTTCCATCAAGATGGTGATTGCTTCAGTGCAGGCTGTCACATCTGCAGGTGTAAGAGCTGTTGAGAACAAGAATGGGCGAGCGGCCACTTTTAGCCAATCGATTAAGTTTTGCTTCCCGGCAACATAGCCTCCGACAACTCCGATCGCTTTTGAAAGAGTTCCCATTTGCATGTCAACACGGTCGGATAAACCGAAATGTTTAACGGTTCCTGCCCCTTTTCCAAGGACGCCGGATCCATGTGCATCATCGACATATGTGATCAAGTCGAACTCTTCTGCAATTTCCACGATTTCAGGAAGCTTTGCAACATCTCCATCCATGGAGAATACGCCGTCCGTGATGACCATGATTTTTTGGTATTGGCCGGACTCTTTTGCTTCTTTCGCTTTTTGGCGAAGGTCATCCATATCAGAGTGGTTGAAACGGATGATTTTCGCTTTTGAAAGACGGCAGCCGTCAATGATCGATGCGTGATTCAATTCATCGGAAAGAATGGCATCATTTTTGTTCATGACTGCAGAAATGGCACCCATGTTGCAGTTGAATCCGGATTGGAATGCAACGGCAGCTTCAGTAGCCTTGAATTCTGCGATTTTTTCTTCCAAGCGGGTGTGAAGTTCGAGTGTTCCGTTGATGGTACGTACCGCACCTGCACCGACGCCCCACTCTTTAACAGCTTCCACCGCTTTTTCTTTCATACGCGGGTTCGTTGCGAGACCCAAGTAATTATTTGAAGATAAGTTTATTAGTTCTTTACCATTGATTTTAATGACAGGACCATTCGGTGTGCCTACAGGATCGATTTCATTGTAAAGGCCTCTTTCTTTCAAATCATTCAGGTTTTCATTTAAAAACTGATCTAATGCTTTACTTGACATAGTGATCCCTCCATGAATTTTTTATATTTTATGAAAACGCTTAAAATACACTTGTCCACCTGCAGCGGACACTATATAGTTTTCAAAGCTTTAACTACAATTAATTTAACATATTTCTCGCGAATTGTTTATACTAAAAAGACAGTTAATGCAGATGATTTAAATATAATACCTCCATTAAAAGCAAGAGGACAATGATGCCGACAAATATAATGGAAAAGTTTCGTGAGTTATTGGCAATTTTTATGTCTTCGTACTTCACCGGCCTTATTCCCGCGAGCGAAAATACAATAACCGCTGAGAATAAAATCGAACAGATATTAACGGAAAGCAGCACCGTTGAACGCAATGTTTCCGGCCACAAAAATACGCTTGCTGACATTCCCATCACGGCTGCAGGAGGCATGAGGGCCACTGCTACCATGACGCCGACAAGCGCACTCGGGAATTTCTTCATGGTCGATAATGCTCCAGCAGCCCCCGCAGCCAGTGCCAATAGGATATCTGAAATCGCTACAGAGGTCCTCGATAGAAACTCACCGCTTTTTAATGGAACCCCAAATAAACGCCCCATTATGATTGAAATGACAGCAGACAACACGATTCCCGCTATCACTGTGAGGACAGAACGCCTAAGCAGTTTAAAGTCCCCTAGGATGGAAGCAAACGCAACACCCACAACGGGTCCAAGCAATGGAGCGATCACCATCCCGCCGATGACGATGGAAGGACTGTTCTTGATCAAACCGATTGTGACGACAATGGCTGCAATCAGTACAAATAGGAAATAGCCTGCATTTAATGTGGCGCTGTCTTCGATGCTGGAATACAATTCCTGCCTGCTTGCCCTTTCTAGATGGGCCTCATGCTTTTCTTCTTTTTCCGCAGTGTATTTTTTGGAGATGTACGCTTCCACCTGGAAGAGCAGGATATCCATGTCTTCCACTTGGGCAGAAGTTCGTTCAAAGTAGTCCAAGATGTCTTCAATGGCTGTAGAATCAACGAGAAGACGAATGAGTATACAATCGGAATCAACCTTCCTTGTCCAAATCTCCAAAGGATTGAATTTCTGTATATTTTCATTTATAGAAGAAAACCGCTCTTCCGGTATATAAGCTTCAATCAATTGAAAACCCACACGCTTCCCCTCACCTCTTCATCTTTTCCCCTACTATTATCTGCTCAATCCACTTTTGATATGAAAATTCTTTAGCAACTATATGAAAAAAGCCCCGGCAGTATATGCTCCAGGGCTGGCTCACCATCTTTAATTTTGCGTCTGCTTCACAGGCTCGAGACTTAAAATCGCATCATGGATCTGGGATTTGATCGTGTCTATCTTGGAGAAATCCATAGCGCTGACGTAGATGCCCTCAAGCTGGTCATGAAGGTTTTTGGCTTTGGCCAGATAAGCTGTCGCTTCCTTCATTTTATTGGCGTAGCGTCCGGCGATATCTTTGAGCGCATCCTCGTAGATCTCATCCGTTCCTGATGTAATGACCCTTGAATACATATCGATGATTTCATCGCCTTCCCTGGCAGGAAAGTATTCGTGGGGAGCCGTACTGTCGAATATCGCAAAATCCAGTTCGCGGACGATGACCATATCCAGGCTATTCGGATCGAATCCGCAGTGGTAGACTTCCACATCGAATCCTCTGTCTTCCGCTACAGCCGCCAATTTTTTCAAAAGCGTGGATTTCCCTGAACCCGGCCTTCCTTTAATGAAGTACCGATAAGAAATGTCCTCCGTCAGATTTTGAATGAAGTCCACTGGTCCTTTTGGCGTCGCAGCCCCTAAGAAGCGATGGCGCACCTCTGCGGCTTTGTTGACGTACATTTTGCCAAAAAGCTCATCAATCAAATCGACGGTGAGTTGATTGGCTTTTTGAAAATCCATGTTTTCGATGTAGATTTTTTCCCATTCATCGTGAATCAATAAGGCGTCATGAAACACACTATAGGCCTTTTGGAAAGATTCTGTTATGCGGGAACTCAATTCAATTATTTCCGTTTTATGAGCAGCGAGTTTAGCGGAATCCCATGCTTCGCCTAAATTCACATATTCCTCAATGGCACCCGGGGCTTTCGGCTCGATGACGTGCGGTGCCGTCCCATCCACAATGCCTACTTTCAAGGATGGAATGATGACACCGTCTATGGATTCGTTGTCGGAAGAACAATGGAGAAATTCAATGTTATACCCATTTCTCAGCCAATCCTGGCCGATTTGCTTCATAAGCGATGACTTGCCTGTTCCTGGTCCACCCTTTAAAATAAATAATTTATCCAATCCTTGAAGATTGGATTCAAATAAGCTGTGAAATCCTCTGGCTGTATTGCCGCCTGCATAATAATTGATGATTTTCGCTGTCATTTCATACCCTCCAGTTAAGTAATCGTTCAGGAGCCTTCATCGACTAGTGTATGAAAGACAGCTTTTCTAGGTGAACGCCTATTTGCATGTTTTTTTCAAAAGGCTCTTTTCTCAAAGTTTGTTGCTAAACAGATTTCAAAAAATTGTAATATATTACCGAAATATTACCGGTGTAAAACTTCTGTAAAATAACTTACAATATAATCAGAGACATATAAGGGAGACATAACATTGAACATACAAAAATTCTCTTACAAAAGTATTTTAGTCGGTGCAGTGGTGATTGTTGGCCTTATTTATCTATTCATCCGAAGCACTCAGGTTCAATCACAGAACTCGAACCTTGAACCCGAAGATAAAATTCCTACTGTGTTTGTACACGGCTATAAAGGTACATTCAATTCATTTAAAACAATGATGAACCGCTTCGACCAGCGATATAATTTGGGAAAGCGAACCCTTCTCTGCTTTGTGGATAAGGAAGGACACTTGACGTTCAAAGGATCGCTGCCAATTGGGCAAAAGCATCCGTTGATACAGGTTGTATTTGAAAACAACCGTGCAACCATCAATGATACTTCCTTCTGGCTGCAAAAGATCATGAAGGAATTAAAAGGAAAATATAACGTGGACCAAGTCTATCTCGTGGCACATTCCATGGGCGGTCTGGTCACTACTCAATATTTAGAAAACACTTATGGCAGCAGCGACTATCCTCTGCCGTTGAAATTCATCACCATCAGCACCCCATTCCAGGGAGTGACGAGAGCGTCATATGATAAAGTCAATACTGGCCCTGCCGTTGTGGACTTAAAGCCTGGATCGGAAGCTCAAAAAAGGCTGTTGGAAAATCGCGATAAATTCGATCCAACGATCCAAGTGCTTTCGATCGGCGCAATGGGAGACCAGGTCGTATCTGTCGAGAGCGCTACAGGGATGCGTGACATAGCAAGACCTGAACAGTATAAAGAGTCCATCATAAAAGACCAAAGCATCTCGCACAGCGGTCTTCATGAAACCGAACTCGTGGACCGTCTGATTTCTCAATTCCTATGGACGCCTAAAAAGATTCACGGAGAAAATTAATACAGTAAACGCCAGCCTTCATGACAGGCTGGCGTTTTTCTATTTCCAATCAAGAATTCCGTTCAAATCTTCATAGATGCGATCCGGCGTCAGATTGAGCTCCTCCACCGGAAGTTTATTTCGATTGATCCACGCTGTATGAAATCCGAAGTTTTTCGCTCCTGAAATATCCCATCCATTCGACGACATGAAGAGCACTTCTTCTCTCTTGACGTCTAAGGTTTTTAAAACATGCATGTAGGACGCAGGAGTTGGTTTATATTGTTTCACTTCATCAATGCTGATGACCTTGTCCAATAGACTGGTGAATCCCGCCTGCTCCACTAATGGATCGAGCATATCATGTGATCCATTAGAGAAGATCGCCAATGTCTTGCCTGCTTGCTTTAGCTGCGAAAGAACGGACTCTACCTCTTGGTAATGCTGAAGCTTCAAATACTGCTTCATCAGCATTCCTTCCTTTTCCGGATGAAGTTCTTCTTTATTTTCCAACACAGCATATTTTAAGGCATCCCTTGTAATATCCATGAACGTTTCATAATTCCCCATCAGCTGACGAAGGAAGGAGTACTCCAATTGCTTCCTTCTCCATGTCTGGCTTATTGCCTCCCCTTTGCCAGGATAGAATTCATTGCATTTTTCCATCACGGAATGAACATCGAATAGTGTTCCATAAGCATCAAAAATAAAAGCTTTAATTGTGTTAGTCATCGTATTCCTCCTATTCTTTTTTATCACGTTCTTCTCGTGCTTTAACCTCTTCAGGAGGAGCGAGACTGACGATAAGATCGCCCTCATCCCCTTTCAGTTCACTTTCATCCGTGAAGAATTCAATTTTCCGGGAGGATTTATGAATGAAAAGCAGGACGGTCCCTTCCTTTCTCTCTTCCAAGTATTGATCGAAATCATACTGGTCAGACAATGTTGTCTTTCGGAAAACATATCCTTTCTCCATCTTGTCATTCAGCATTTCCCATGTTGCCTCTTCCTTGAACAGGATCCTTCCTCCGATGGTATGCTCCAGCCTGTCGACATCGCCCGCTTTATTTTTTCGAAGGCTGAGCTGGAAAAGGTTGTTCCGGCCCAGTTCTGGAATAAATGTCGTACAGACAAGGGCATTGTATGAGTCCAAGTCCGTTGCGGCAATCAAATATTCGTATGGAGTGAGATCCAGGTGGAACTCTGTTTGTTCTGATAAGATCTCCCCTCGATAGGTCTTCACTCCTTCATTTCTGGCTTTGACCAGGTGGCTCCATGAAGAATCAGCGATGACTGTCGGCAATTCGAGTTCCTGAAAAATTTTCGCCAGTCCCACTGTGAAGGGATTCCCTCCTACAATAAGAACGCCAGGTTCGTCCCCAATGGAAAGGTCCAGCTTCTTCGCCAGCCATTTAATGGAGAAGCCGTGGGCACACACCGTTGAGAAAACAAGCGCAAGTGTCAGTGGGGTCAAAAGTCCCGCACCTTTAAAGCCCGCATCAGAAAGCACACTGGAAAAATAACCGGATACCGTCAACGCCACAATCCCTCTCGGTGCAATCCATCCTACAAGTGTCTTTTCCTTTGTGGACATATCCGTCTTGATTGTGGAAATGCCGATGGAAAGCGGACGGACTATAAAGAGCATCAGAAGGACATAACCGATTAATTTCCAGCTGAAGATCTGCAATAGAACGTCCATACTCAGAGCAGAAGTCAGCATGATATAAATGGTCGAGATGAGTAAAACAGAAATATTTTCTTTGAAATACCTCATCTCAGATATTGAAGAGATATGCATATTAGCCAAAGTGATTCCCATTGCCGTGACAGCCAGCAGCCCTGTTTCATGGTAGATCTCATCCGAAAGCGTAAAACAAGCCAGCACTGACGCAAAGACAATCGGCGACTTCAGGAACTCTGGGATATGCCCCTTTTCGAGCATCAATCCAAGGCCTTTTCCGACGAGCCAACCGAAGAACGCGGCAAGAAGCGACGCCAAGAAAAACATTCCCAGAGAACCAATCGTTTCTTTCTGGGAAATCATGAACTTGATAATTTCAAATGCAAAAACCGATAGAAGGGCGCCGAATGGGTCGACGATGATTCCTTCCCATTTCAATATGGCTGCCGGACGCGGCTTCAGCCTTGCCTGCCTCAATAACGGAAGAATGACAGTCGGTCCGGTCACGATGAACAATCCGCCAATAACAAAAGCGACAGCCCAGGAAAGGCCTGCTACATAATGCGCAGCAAGGGATCCAAGAATCCATGCGATGAATGCACCAATGGTGACGATTCGCAGTACCGGACGTTCCAATCCCCTGACTTCACGAAAATCAAGATTGAGACTTCCTTCAAATAAAATCACGGCAACGGCCAGCGAAATAATCGGATTGAATAGGTCGCCAAATACTTCTTTCGGGTGCAGGAACCCTGTAATCGGCCCTGCAAGCAGACCCGCAATTGACATGACGACAATAGCTGGAAGACGAAATCTCCATGAAACCCATTGTGACGCAATGCCGAGCACCGCGATGATCATTAAACTGAGTAAAACAGATTCCATGTGCATTCCCCCATAAAAACCAAGATGTTTTTTTATCTTATATACCCTAATAGCGGAAAGAAAAATTCAAGCTGAAAAAATAATTATTGAAAAGGCTATCTTCCTGCGAATTTGTACCTAGTTAAGGAAACATCAGGGAAAACAAGTAAATAAGTACTAGTTTTATCATTTCCTTTTTTAGCCATAAAAATTAGTAGGATTTTCGGACTATGCAGAGAGGGAGAAGAACATTGTTGAAGTTGAATTGTTTGTAAGAAGGGACGGATAGGTGAATAATAAAATCAAGCTTACTATGAATAAGAAAGGGGAAAATAATATGATTGGATTTATCGGATTGGGAATCATGGGGAGCCGAATGGCAGGCAACCTATTGAATGCAGGAAACGAATTGGTCGTTCATAATCGAACGAAGGAAAAAGCGGAAGACCTTTTAGACAAAGGAGCCGTCTGGGCTGAGTCGCCAAGGAAAACAGCCGAACAATCAGATGTCCTTTATACGATGCTTGCCAACCCTGGCGCAGTGGAAGAAGCAGCTCTCGGCGAAGACGGCTTTCTTGAAGGATTAAAAGAGGGCAGCCTATGGGTGGATTGCAGTACCGTCAATCCGTCATTTTCCCGCAAAATGGCTGATGAAGCCAAAAAGCGCGGCATTCGTTTTCTTGACGCACCTGTTGCAGGCTCTAAAATCCCTGCAGAAAAAGGTGAGCTGGTCTTTGTCGCAGGCGGCAGCCAAGAAGATTTGGCAGAAGTCGAGTCACACATGAAGGCAATGGGAAAAGCCATTCAATATCAAGGAGAAAACGGGAAAGGTACATCAATGAAGCTTGTGATCAACCTGATGCTGGCGCAAACGATGGCTGCCTTCTCGGAAGCCGTTTCCTTCGGGGAATCTATTGGATTGGAAAAGGAAACGGTGCTCGAAACCCTTCTTGGCGGGCCGACAACCGCTCCATTCCTGAATGGAAAAAAAGAAAAACTGCTGGCTGGCGACTACTCGCCGGAATTCCCGCTTGAACATATGCAAAAAGACATGCAGCTTGTCGCCCAAACAGCTTTTGAGCATGGAACCGCCCTGCCAATAGCCAATACGACGAAAGAAATCTATGCCTTGGCTAAGCAGCAAGGCTACAATGATCAGGATTTCTCTGCCATATATCAATTCCTGACGAACAAAAAGTAATTAAAATTGACCAAAAAACCGGAGATATTATTCTCCGGTTTTTGTATGGTCGCTATAAACGATTTTTCCTCCGTAATGCCCCGTCAATGCCAGTGTTGTCGTTCCCGCAAGGCAAAGAATGATAACGAGAGCCATCGCCATTTTAAATGGTTTGAACTTTTCCAAAACGCGGATCGCAAGGGCAATTCCGAATAAAATCAACGTAATCAGTGCATATGTTTCATGTGTATGAATCAGAGGTGATACCCCTCTTCCCCAATGCTGATGGGCAAAATGTTCTGCACCGTCTCCTGTCCAGTAGCTGAACAGCCCTGTTAAAAATCCTGCACCCAGCAAATAAAATGCTGCTTTATGAAAGAAATCCTTTTTCCAGACTGCGATAATCTGAGCAATCGTTCCGAAGATCAGAAGGGCAATCGGAAAATGGACCAATAATGGATGTAGGGGAGTAGAAAGCATATGAAACATCTCCTTTTAATTTGGATAAGCTTACTTTACCAATTCAACCTGAAAATAAACTGAAAATCTAAAAAGATTCATTTTTTTATTGGAAGCACTATAAAAATGGTTGTACCAATCCCGAATTGGCTCTCCACTTCTATTTCCCCGCCATGGGCATCCACGATAGCTTTCGCAATGGACAAACCGAGACCTGTCCCTCCGTACTTTGGAGACCTGGCCTCATCCCCTTGAAAAAACCGCTCGAAGATCTTCGGCAAATCCTTCTCTTCTATCCCCATGCCATTATCGCTGATTTTAACAATGGCAGATTCACGCTTCTTTTCTAGTTGTATTTTTATTTCCCCTTCGTCTTCCGTGAACTTCAAGGCATTATCAAGCAAAATATAGAAAAGCTGCTTGCACTTTAATTTATCCCCTAACAATATTATGTCCTTGTCCCATTCCTCTAAAAGAATCGTCTGCTGCTTTTTAACGACCGTCTTGTACTCTTGTTGAACCGTATGGGCTAGCTCAGATAGAGAAAACCATTCTTTGGACAGCTCCATTTTTTGATGATCATACTTCGCAAGCACCAGGAGATCCTCTACCATCTTTTTCATCAGCTCGGACTCTTCCTTTAAATCCTTTAATATTTCTTGCCCTGAAGAAGAAAGACGAGTTTTCTCTTCCTCCTCCAAAACTTCTATGGATGCAGAGAAGATGCTTAAAGGCGTCCTTAATTCATGCGAGGCATCTGCAGAAAACCTGCGCTGCCTCTCCACATTCTGTATCACCGGGTTCATAGCCCTTTTGGCCAGTCTATCCCCTATGAGAATGGAAAGGAGAAATGCAGCGATTCCGATGATTATGAGCATCACCAGCCAATTTTCCATTTGCTCATGGACGGCGCTTAAATTCTTCGCTGCCAATAGGGTTTCAGTCCCTCCCCGATCATTTTTCATCCGCACACTGACAAGCATGTATCGCTCGTCTTCCGATTGATGCTTCAGCTTGATGATTGAGGGATCAGCCTGGCAGCACGGCGCTGTCTGAAAATAATCTGTGACTTCTTCTACAGCGGGAGAACTGTCAGTTTCCTTTAAAATAAGACGGCCATCTGCCTCTTTAACGCCGATGATATAAAGTCCGTAGCGTGGCTTTTCTTGTAAACCGGCATGTTCTACTAGAGACTGTCGTTCCATTTTGACTGCGTCCGCCAGATTTTCCTTCTCCACTTCATAAATGCGGGCCTGAAAGGAAAAAAATAAGACGACGAAAACGACAAATAGGGTGAGGATCAGCCAAATGCTGTACGACAACGTCAAATGTCTTCTTAATTTATCAAACATTTTCATCACTCAGCATATAGCCGACTCCCCTCATCGTCTGGATATACTGTTTTCCATTTAATTTTTTCCTGAGCAGCTTGACCATCGCTTCCACCGTATTGGCAGTGGCATCTGAATCCAAGCCCCATAATCTTTCAATAATGGCGTCTTTGGAAATCACCTGATTCCGATTACGGATAAACAATTCGAGCATCTGAAACTCTTTTGGAGTCAACGCGATCATCTGTCCATTTCGATGAACGGTCCGCTGGTTTAATTGAATCTCTAAATCTTTAAACCGAACGGCTTCCTGTTCGAAGTTTTGCGTTCCTCTTCGTGAAAGAGCGCGGATACGGGCAAATAATTCTTTGAACTCAAACGGCTTCACCAAATAATCGTCAGCCCCGGCATCAAGACCCTCGACACGATCGTCTACATCCCCTCTTGCCGTCAGCATCAAAACAGCCCCATCAAAACCGGCTGACCGGAGCTTTCTGCTCACCTCAATGCCGCTCATCTTTGGGAGCATCCAATCTAGAATCACGATATCGTAGTGCATCCCGGCTGCATATTCAAAGGCATCTTCGCCATTTTCAACCCACTCGACTACCTGCCATTCCTTTTGAAGCATCCTTACAATCAGCTTCGCCAACCGCTGATCATCTTCAGCCAGCAGTATTTTCATCATCATCACCTACATATGCCTGTCATTTCTTGATTTGAGTGTAACAGAAAAAACGCCTTATGCAGGCGTTTTTCAGGTGCTACCGGAAAATAAATGATGCAACGGCGAACAGCACGGTACTGATCCCGGCCGCAATACAAGCTGGCAGAAGTTTTTTCTTCGAATACTTAATGACATCCAGGTCGAGGATTGTACACAGCGTCACTGAGTTATCACTGAGAGGCGAAGCAAAAGCCCCAAATGTACCACTCGCGAATACCGCTCCGATAACGACTAAGATATTGACACCCGCGTCGTGCGCCATCGTAATCCCGAGAGGCATCAAGAGACCCCAAGTTCCCCAAGAAGACCCGATGAAATAAGAGATCAAACCGCCAAGCAAAAATAGGACTGGTGCAACAAACATATGCGGGATCCAATCCACATGAGCGGTAATGTAATCCGAAAAATGCAGATCCTCTGATACGGCCGAAACACCCCAAATAAGGGCAAGCAGAATGATGACGGAAATCAGCTCATTGCCGCCTTTGACAAAGTGGGTGACCAGCTTCGCCAATTTAATCCGCTGAAATAAGAAAAACACCAGTGTGAAAAGGAAGGCAATCATCAATGATTCAAGCATGACGCCAAGCGCGTCGCTTCTGATGAAAGCATCCAAGAAGCTCTTCGCTTTAAAATGCCCATCCCACCAGCTTAAGAATATCGTAAAACCTAAAAATACAGCGAGCGGCAAAATTAAGTTCCACGGCTTGATAGGAGTATCCTTCTCATACGCACGGTGGCAAGACTCAAGATCCTCTTCCCCTTGCTCATCATTAGGCGTCTGCCCTGTGTTCTCGCCTACTTCATCCTTTGCTTTTCGGAAGAAGCTGTAATAAATCCCAATCAGGATGATGACGAATGAAAAAAAATTGAACGGAATGCTTTTGACATACACCATATATGGCTCCTGATCCGATCCCACTTCCTTCAAGGCGTTGCCGATGGTCGTTACCATATAGCCGACAAAAGCGGTCGCAATCGGCACCAGCCCAACAACGGGATTGGACGTGGCTTCGATGGCAAATCCGATATTTTCCTTCGACATTTTCAGGCGCTTCCTCAACGCTTTCATGATCGGTGAAATAGTGACAATGCGGAAATCGGGGTCACTGAATGTGCCGATAGTCGAAATCCACGTTAAAAACATCGCACTCTTTTTTGATTTCACTTTCTTGCTGACGAGATGAACGAAACCCTTGATCCCGCCTCCTAGTTTGATCATGCCAATCAAGCCGGCAAACCCATACAGGAAGATGATGATCCTGATGTTGCTGGAGACGACGATATTATCCACAATATAAGAGATCATTTTTTTGATTCCGCCCAACAGCGACGGCTCCACTAAATAGCTTCCGAGCAGCAGCCCCACAAAAAGACCCGGCTGTACCTGCTTCGTGAGAATTGAAATGGGGATAACCACCAAGAACGGCAGCAGCGCTATCCAAGAAGCTTCCATAATTCACACACCACCCTAATATGTACAAGATATCTATATTATGGGTTTGAAGATGATGCTTTATGTATAGAAATGCAGGAGGGGTTGTTTAGACTGGGGAGCAAATCCTCACGTGGCAGCGGCCGACCAATGAAGAAGAGACAATTTGCCAGGCTGCGCCGATATTTGGCAAGCCCCTCAGCCCTATTTTATCCTAATATATGGAAAGCAGGGCGGTTAATAACGAAAGTGTTGAGATAAATCCCGAAAGTGAATCGGTCAGGCCGAAAGTTGTGAGATAACACGCTAAAGTGGGCTGGTCAGCCCCAAAAGTGGGGAGCAAACGCCGCGCGTCCCATCGCCAGAACTCAAAAATTTTCAAATTCGCTGTGTTTAACAACAATAAAAAAGGAAATGACCCGGCAGACAACCGGATCATTCCTCCAACTCCATCAAACTTGGGCTTTTCCTGCCTTTTTCCAACAGACGATTTCATCAAAGTACCGAACTGATTTCATTTCTTTATCCAGCAGCTCTTTTTGCCACGTGTCTTCGAGGAAAATTTCTGCTTTCATTCGATCCCTTTCCGAACCGGCTGAAGCTTCTATTAAAACTGTCACGCTTTCAAACACATCGCTGATCAATTTTGCCATACGCTTTGAATGATAGGTTTGGACATCAGCGGCTGAAGCCATGAGGAACTCGCCTAATTCTTTTACCTTCTGCAGCCCTCTTGCAGCAGGCTCCGCCAGTGTCTTCAAATTAAGCGGAAGTCCATCCAATTCGGCTTCCATTTTTTCAACGAAAAGCTCATGCGACTTAAATTTTGTCATGAGCCTAAGAACTTCAAGCCCTAAGATATTGGCGGTTCCTTCCCAGACAGTCAACACTTGGGCATCCCTTAACAGCCTCGGGGTGACGAAGTCCTCGATGAATCCATTGCCTCCATGCATTTCAATGGCTTCGTGGGCAAAATGGATCGACTCCTCAGCCGTTTCTTTCTTTAATACTGCGATCAGAAGGCGATTAAGCACCATTTCTTCCTGCGACGCACTGCTATCAACGTTCATGACCTTATCGAATAAATCTACAAGGCTGAATACCGCACTTGTCTCGACTTCCTGCTTCACGGCAAGCCTTGTCAGTGTATCTTTTATCATCGGGTAATCAGCCAGTCTGTTCCCAAAAGCTTCTCGGCGGAAAGCATATTCCTTTGCTTCCACAAAGGCGCGCCTCATGATTCCGATGGAGGCAATGGCATTGCAGACCCGGGATAGATTCAACGCCTCCATCATATAGTAGATTCCTTTAGAAGGCGTCCCCACAAGATAGGCTCTGGCACCGTCGAACACCACTTCAGCGGACGGGACAGCTTTCACTCCGAGTTTATCCTTCAGCCGCCTGATGGAAATGCCATTTAAGCTGCCGTCTTCTTTTCGCCACGGAACAGCGAATAGACTTAACCCTTTGGTTCCATCAGGAGCGCCTTCCATTCTGGCGAGAACCATGGCCACCCCGCACATTCCAGCGTTGGATGCAAAATATTTTTCGCCGAACAATTCATAGTGATCGCCATTTGGGACCGCCTTCGTTTCATTGGCGCCGACATCGGAACCACCCTGCCTCTCCGTCAGAAAAGTGGCCCCTTCGTAAAGTTCTTTTTCACCCGTGGAAATGACATGAGGAAGAAATTTTTCCTTGATATCGTCATCAGCATAGTGCTCCAGTAAATAAGCCGTTGCCATCGTCAAAGTGACAGGGCAGTAAAAGCCCGGCTCAGTTTGGGACAAAAGGTAGCCTTGGGCATAGGAATACATGTAGTTGCCTTTCGTCCCCAGGTCCGGAATTTCCTTATGGACATATCCGACAATCCCTCTGTTGTAGGTTTCCTCTACAGTCTGTTTATAGCCTTCATTCACCCAAACCTCCGAAACGTCTTCACCGAAACGGTCGTATTTGATCAGCTTCGGCTGCCCTTCCCGGTCGGTATGGCGAGCACGTTCATCGATGGTGGTCCCGCACTCCCTGCCAAAATCTTCGAGCTCGCTCTCTGCCCAAGCAAGGAATTCCGGCTTTAAATATTTCTTCATCAAATTTTGAAAATGCTTGTCTTCTTGGTAAAAGTTCATGGTGGTCACCTCACAATTCAATTTTTTCTTCGGCTTCTTTTTTCAGTACATGCTTAAGTATTTTCCCGGTAGCATTTCTAGGCAGCGCATCTATTTGTTCATACAATTTTGGTATTTTAAATGGAGCCAGCTTTTCTTTTAAAAACAACTTGCATTCATTTGGAAGATCTTGAATCTGCTTTTCAGCAATGATAAATGCTTTGACTGTTTCTCCCCACTCCGGATGGGGAACTCCGACGACAGCCGCTTCAGAAATAAGGGGATGCTGCAATAGCGCTTCTTCTACTTCTTTCGGGTAAATGTTAACCCCTCCAGAAATGATCAAATCTTTCTTTCGGTCAACGACCCAGAAATACCCATCATTATCCCGCTTTCCAAGGTCTCCTGTTTTAAGCCATTTTCCCAAAAAAGCTTCAGATGTCTTCACCGGATTTTGATAATAACCATTCATAAGGCCTTCCCCATATAGTACAATTTCTCCTACTTCACCCGGGGCTGCATCTTCTCCGTTTTCATTTACAATCCTTATTTCCGTACCAAGAGCCGCTCTTTTACCTATACTGCCTGCTTTCTCTTGATGCTCCCATGGCATGAGCAGCGTTCCACTTGGTCCAGCTTCGGTTAATCCGTAGACACAATACAGATCCTTAATACCAAGCTCTCCCTGTATGAAGTGGACTTCTTTTGCAGTAAGAGGAGCCCCTCCATACACCCAATACTTCATTGATGAAAGGTCATATTTGAAGCGATCCGGCACTTTAGCAGCAAATAGATATGCCACAGGTGCCCCGAAAAAATGAGTGGCTCGTTCCTTATCCACCAATTCCAGCAGTTTTTCGGGAGTGAATACCGGACTTAAAATATGCATAGCTCCTACATATACGCCTGCTATCAAAAAGAGATGCAGGGGAGCAGAGTGGCTGAGCGGCATTAAATGAAGAATGCGGCTCTCCGGTTTCATTTCCATTTCCACACACATCATCACAGCTGCAGACAGGAGGTTTCGATGGGTAAGAAGGACTCCTTTTGGTTTACCTGTCGTTCCAGATGTATAAAGAATTGCAGCAGGATCATCATCCTTACTTAAAAGTTCAGCTAAGTCATTCGAATCTTTGCTTCCCATAAATTCTTCAAATGAACCCCAATCTGTATTTGAATCTCCCGTTTTAATTTTCACAAGGTCATTGGCATGGATTGACCCCAGCTCACTAAATAGTAAATGGTCGATTATGAATACTTTCGCTCCACAATCCTTAAGGATGTAATCCACCTCGCTTTTTGTCAGCTTTGCATTGATCGGCACAATGATCGCGCCTAACCTCATGGCGGCAAAGTAGCTGATTACAAACTCCTTCGTGTTTGGCATGCAAAGGACCACTCTGTCTCCTTCCTTCACACCCTTGTGAGCTAAACCGGCAGCCATGGCATAAGCAGACATACGTAAATCAGAATAAGTAAGCCGATCTTTCCCCGAAACAACCGCTTCTTTATCCGAATACTTTCGTCCATTCCGCTCCAACAGTTCCCAAATGTTCAATCTAATTTCCCCCTACCCCAATTTGTTTTTAAAGGCTTCAACGAGTTCTTCCATTTCTTCTTTCATTTCCTGGAGTTCTTCCATTCGGCTGTGAATCTCTTGAATCTTCTCCTCACCGTAGGCAATCGTTCTTTCTAGTTGAGTTCTGCCAGACCTGTCCTTATCAAAGAGCTGGATCATTTCCTTGATTTCTTCTAGATTAAAACCGTATCTCTTCCCTCTAAGAATCAGTTTGGTCCGAATGTAGTCCTTCCTTGTATATATTCGGGTGCCTGTTTCGGATCGCATAGGGTTTAGCAGATGCAGTTCCTCATAATACCTCAAGGTCCGAGTCGTCACATCAAATTCACGGGCAAGCTCCGATATTGAATGTTCCACCTCATCCATCCTTTTTAGAATATTTAGTTATTTCAATCTTACCATTTACGTTAACGTAAACTGCAATAGAAGATAGAACAAAAAATGGGACAAATTTCGCTGGATGAGAGTGGCTGCTCAATTTCAAAATTAGGATAGTTGAGCGGTTGGGTCGGAAAGTTGCGGGGTTGCTTCCGAAAGTTCGGGGGTCAAGCCGAAAAGTTGAGGGGTGCCTCAATAAAGTGCGCAGGTCAGCCCCAAAAGTGGGGAGCAAACGCCGCGCGTCCACAGCGGCCAAGCACGGAAGAAGGGACAATTTGCCCGGCTGCGCCGCTATTCGACAAAAACCGGGGCGTGACAGGCAATTTGATGTCGGTACATTCATCTCCTAAAACACCAAAAAGGCTGCAAATCACCTTTGGATTTGCAGCCTTTTTATGATGAAGTTATTAAGATTTGGATTGTTCAGTAGAGCGTTTATTCCCTTGGTATATGAAATAAAGAGCGATGATCATAAACAGTATTGCCACGAGGCGCTTCCAATCCAGCGGGATGACTAAACTATCGAACCAGCCAAATTTATCAATGACTATGCCAATGACCAGCTGGCCGATGATCCCCGCAATATTCGTTGCAATGACACCGATTCTTGGAACCGCAATAACGGTGAGCAGCAGATAAATAGTACCTAAAAATGCTGCGCTTAACTGCCATTTAGGTGCCGAGAGTATCCCAAGTACATTACCTTGTCCGAAAAAGAGAATCATGACTGTAAGGAATAGTAAGCCAGTAAAGAACGTTAAAAATGTCGTTTCTATCGTTCCTGCTTTGCGGCTGAATGTCCCATTAATAGAGGATTGTGCGCTTAATGCGATTCCCCCTATTAATGTAAATAGAATCATTAATATATTCATTTTCGAACCTCCTAGTTAATGAAAATAAGTGCAATGATCATTGAAATAACTGCAAATACTTTTTCTTTATTAATTTTCGTCTGCTTGCTTCCAAGCCAGCCGAAATGTTCGATCACCATACTCATGACCAATTGTCCGATGATGACTGCCACCATGGTTATCCCGACTCCGACATACGGAACACTGATAACGATTGCTGTTAAATAGGCGACACCTAATAGTCCTCCAAGCAGCGTCCATTTAGGTGCTTCCACCGTATAAGAAAGTTTGCCTTTTCCAAAGAAAATCCATAATAATCCCAGTATGATTGACCCCATAAAGAAGTTATAAAAACTAGTTTCCAGCTGGCCTATTTCTTTTCCAAGCTGACCGTATATTGCGCCTTCAAAGCTAAGTGCAGACCCTGCTAATACGGCTAAAATATATGAGACGTAACGCATAATAACAACCTCCTAAATTTATATAATTAAATATCCAGAAAAATCGATATATGTGGGCAAAAAAATAGAAATCTAGAAGATCTTCTTAGATTTCTGTTTTAAAAAACTCGGCCACCTGTAAAATCACTTCTTCATTCCGCCTGTAATAAGTCCATTGTCCATAACGGACCGATTCCAGCAGACCTGCTTTTTGCATCATGTTCAAGTAATGTGAAACCGTGGATTGAGAAGCTTTAGCTTTATCCTGAATATCCCCTACACATACTCCTCCTTTGATACTTACCTCCTTTGGAAGATGAGCGCCTTGTTTAGGGAAATGCTTCTCGGGTTCCTTCAACCACTTTAAAATGTTAAGTCGAGTTTCATTTGATAACGCCTTAAATACTTCGATAGGTTCCATAGACACTATTATATCGAGATTTATCGATATGTCAATTTTACCGTTTCCACCGAATCCGCATCTATCGACAAAAATCGGGGTGTGACAGGGACTTTGATGTCGGCACTTTGCTCTCACTCATAAAAAAAGAACCGACTCTTTTTAGAAAGAATCGGTTCTCGAAATATACTCAATCAGTCATGCGTTACTTTCCAGTTGTGGTCTACTTTGGCTTCGATGACTTTTCGCTCGAGGATGTAGTTGGCGATCAGTTCGGATACATCCATCGGGAGGTCGACGATGACCGGCTTGTCCTTAAACATCATGTAATTGCCGCCTCCGCCTGCGCGGTAGTTGTTCATGACGACATCATATTCTTTCGAAGGATCGATTGGTTCACCGTGGTAATCAAGCTTTGTGATGCGCTCACCAAATGGTCTGGAAATATTGATTTCGTACTCGATTCCTTCCCACATGTCATAATTATAGTGTTCAGGCTTAGGGTAAAGGAATTTTGGATTGACCTCGATTTCCCCTCCGGTATACGGTGCGAAGTAGGAAGCGGTCTGCTCCAGCGCATCTTTGAGGTCAGCTCCGGTGATCCGGATGACCTTCAATGTATTTGGATAGATATAGTTCGCGACGACATCCCTCATTGTCACATCTTCGGTCAAACCAGGTGCCAGGTTATCAAATAAAGAAGTGCTCGAGATATCAACGCCCACTGCTTCCATCTGCACGCGGTTGAAGAACTCAATCAAGGCATGGTCGCCAGTCCTGATTTTCATCGGATCTTGAACTTTCATATCTCCGAGGATCTTCCCGATCGGCTGGTCTAGCCATTCCTGTGTTGCCTCTTCATAGTCCTTTACCATGGCGAGGACTTCTTCATCCGCCACTACTTCTTCTGTATATAAAAGCTCGGATGTTTTCGATTGGACCTTCCACTCCCCATCCGTGAAGGCCATTTCCACATCTACTTTCCCGAGGGCGCGCCCTTGGCTTCCAGGCTGGACGACCAATACGCCATTGACTGATTCTCCGGAAATGAAGCGGTGCTGATGGCCTGTCAACAATACATCGATGCCTTCTACTTCCTGGCACATTTGATAGCCTTGATTTTCGCTCGTCAAGACTTCTGTCGCCTCTCCTGTTTCCAGGTCTCGTTCAAAGCCTCCATGATAGGACACAACCAAAAGGTCTACTTTTTCTTCATTTTTTAAATAAGGGACCCATTTTTTTGCTGCTTCCAAACAGGCTTGGAATTCAATTCCTTCTATATGTTCTTCTTTTTCCCAATTCGGAATATAGTGGGTAGTGAGGCCAAGCACCCCGACCCGCGGTCCTTTAGGAAATTCCTTGATCAAATAAGGCTTGCCAAAGAAGGGTTCACCCGTCTCCTTATTTAATAGATTGGCCGAGAGCCATGGAAAGGAGGATTCCTTAATGGATTGATGCAGAAGCTCAAGTCCATAGTTGAATTCATGGTTCCCGAAAACGGCTGCCTCATAGCCCAAATGATTGAGGATTTGAATCATCGGATTGGGTTTCCCTGCTTCAAATCTCGCATAGTGGTAGGTAAGAGGCGTTCCTTGAATGACGTCCCCATTGTCAATGATGAAAGTATGTTCTGCTTCTTTTTTCACTTCATTTATTAGCGTCGAGATCTTCCCGAGTCCAACTGGGCTCTCTGCATTCAGCCCATAATTAATCGGATAAACATTGCCGTGCACATCGCTGGTTTCCAGGATGGACAGCTTGAAACGCGCATCAGTCTTCATTTAAAATCATCCTTTTTCGTGTTCTATAATCCCATTCTACTATAAATTGAATCTATTCTTAAAAATAAAAAAATCTTTAAAAATAATTTACAATTGTTTTCAAATTTTATGGTATATTATAGTAGCATTACAAAAATATTTTCTATGGGGGAAAATCATGTTTAAAAAGCTTACTTTATTTGGTATGTCTTTAGGTCTAGCATTCGGTGTTCTTGCCGGCTGTGGTTCAGACGACAAAGAAAATGGAAAAGGCGACAGCAAGGGGTACGAGCCTAAGGAATTGAACGTACAGTTCGTTCCATCACAAAGTGCTGAGACACTTGAAGCAAAAGCAAAGCCATTAGAAAAATTATTGTCTGACAAATTAGGGATTCCTGTACATGTAAGTGTATCAACTGATTACAACACTGTAGTAGAAGCAATGGGTTCTAAAAAGGTAGACGTTGGTTTCTTGCCTCCTACTACATACGTACTTGCTCATGAACAAGGTGTAGCTGATGTATTGCTTCAAGCACAGCGCTTTGGCGTTAATGATGAAGACGGAACTCCTACAAAAGATCTTGTAGATTTCTATAAATCTATGGTTATCGTGAAAAAGGATTCCGACATCAAATCTATCGAAGATCTTAAAGGCAAGAAAATGGGTTGGCAAAACGTAACTTCTTCTGCTGGTTATGTATGGCCTGCAGTTGAAATGAAAAAAGCTGGTCTTGATCCTCAGAAAGACGTTCAAGGCGTAACTCTTAAAGGACATGATACTGCTGTTCTTGCAGTTCTTAATGGCGATGTTGATGCAGCTGCTACATTCCAAGATGCCCGTAACATCGTTAAGAAAGATGCTCCAGATGTATTTGACAAAACTCGTGTACTATTCTTTACAAAGCCAATCCCGAACGATACAATCTCCGTTCGCCCTGACTTGACTAAAGAATGGAAAGACAAGATTGCTGATGCGTTCATTTCTCTTGGAAAAGACGAAAAAGGACACCAAATCATCAGTGAAATCTACTCTCACGAAGGCTACACTAAATCTAAAGACTCTAACTTCGATATCGTACGCGAATACGAAAAAGAAGTTGAAGGTCAATAATATAGTTTGATAAACGTTCAGGGGATCATCTTAGGATGGTCCTCTTTTTTGTGCTGACTAATAATACGGTACCGGGTCCAATAGGCAAAAAAAGAGATATTCTAGCAAAAAACAAGCTTGTTCCAGCAAAATCCCATGAACTTCTAGCGATTTCAAGATGACTTCTAGCAACTTTCGGAAAACTTCTAGTAATCCACCAACCATCCGGCCCTCCAACCAGTCAAAATAAGCCGCATCCCAACAGCAGGATGCGGCTCTATAAATTCAATTCTATTAAACGATCTTTTTGCGGATGGAACCGGAAATCAAGTCGATTATAGTTACCATCACGATGATTCCGAGAAGGATGATCCCTACACGGTCCCAGGAACGGCCGGCAAGTGCGAAGATCAATGGTGTACCGATACCACCGGCACCGATGATTCCAAGGATGGTTGCAGAACGGACGTTAATTTCGAATCGATAAAGGGTATAGGATAAGAATTCAGGCATGACTTGCGGGATGACCGCAAACCAGATGGTCTGAATTTTGTTGGCGCCTGATGCCTTCAAGGCTTCTGTCGGGCCAAGGTCCATACTTTCCACGGATTCTGAGAAAAGTTTCCCAAGCATCCCGATGGAGTGGATTCCGAGGGCCAAAACCCCAGCGAAGGATCCAGGTCCAACAGCTTTGATGAAAAGAAGGGCCATGACAAGTTCAGGGAAGGTACGGACGAAGCTCAAAATGAATTTTCCCAATCCTGAAACAGGTCTGAATCTGTTCATGTTGTTTGCTGCCCAGAATGCGAAAGGTACACACAAGAAAGCTGAAATAAATGTACCTAAAATGGCGATAGCCAATGTATCCAGAAGACCGCGGAGCAAGTCTTCCCCTTCAGGATCATATACATAGTCCCAATCAGGATGGAAGATTCCATGGAAAATCGATTTAGTGATTTGTGCAGCGGTTTCTTTGAATCCTTCCAATGGCATTCCGGCAAACGCCCAGATGTAGACGGCGGCCAGAAGAATGATATAGATCCACTTTTTTACTCTATTCTTTTTTGGCGGCTTTACAATCATATCGGTGCTCATATTAATTTCTCCCGGATTTTAGTACTGATATAGTCAATTAGCAATACGACAACCAGTGTGAAAATGATGATGCTGGCAACGCGGTCATATTGGAAGAATCCAAGCGTTCTTTCGTAGAAAATCCCAATACCACCGGCTCCGACCAACCCAAGGACGGCTGCTGCACGAACATTGATTTCAAATGTATAAATAGAGTAAGAAAGGAACTGCGGCAATACTTGCGGGATGACCCCGAAGAAAATCCATTGAATTTTATTGGCGCCGACTGCTGTCATCGCTTCAAGCGGCCCGCGGTCAATGGCTTCGATGGACTCATATGTAAGCTTTGCGATAATCCCTAAAGAGAAAATCGTCAATGCCCAGATACCAGGCAATGGCCCAAGTCCAAAGATCGCAACGAAAATCGCTGCAAGCAATAAGTCCGGAATTGTACGAATCAAGTTCAAGATGAATCGGAAAGGCTGTACGATCCAATTGGATTCAAACACGTTGGAAGCGGACAAAAGCGCTAATGGGATCGCAATGATTGCCCCAAAAGTTGCCCCTAAAAGAGCCATGCGGATGGTCTCAAGCATAGGATCCACTACATAAGAAAAGTAAGACCAGTCAGGCGGGAACATCTTGGCCAAAAGGACGCCGATTTGCGGAAGCCCTTCGAATAGTTCACTGAATGTTGCATCCGTGCTCTTCGCACTGACCCAGAAAAGAACAACCATTAAAACGACCGTCATCCAAAACTTTGTGCGAGCTGGTTTTTTCAATTGATCCTGGGTCATGAGTTTTTCTCCCCTAGCAATTCATCCTCTTTAATCTCACGTCCGTAGATTTCAGAGAATACGTTGTCAGTCGCTTGTTCAGTAGGACCGTCAAATACGACTTCTCCTGCACGGACCCCAATGATGCGCGTAGCATATTCCCTTGCTAGATCGATAAAGTGCAAGTTTACGATAGTCGTGATGCCCAGTTCTTGATTGATGCGTCTTAAATCATCCATTACTTGGCGTGTTGTAAGTGGATCAAGGGATGCAACAGGCTCGTCTGCCAAAATAATCTTCGCTTCCTGAGCAAGTGCCCGGGCAATGGACACACGCTGCTGCTGTCCGCCGGAAAGCTGGTCTGCACGTGTATAGGCTTTATCCATGATATTAACGCGTTTAAGGGCGTTTAAAGACAGCTCTACGTCCTTTTTAGGAAACAAGCCTAAGATGGTGCGAATCGTGGAGTGGTAGCCGACACGGCCGCTAAGGACATTTCGCAGCACTGTGGAGCGTTTAACGAGATTGAAGTTTTGGAAAATCATCCCGATGTCGCGGCGGATCTTTAGAAGATCTTTCCCTTTCGCTTTCGTGATCGACTTTCCATTGATGATGATCTCACCTTCTGTAATATCGTGCAGCCGGTTAATCGAACGAAGCATCGTTGATTTCCCTGCTCCTGAAAGACCTACAATGACAACAAATTCTCCTGGTTCAATGGTCAGATTAATATCTTTAAGCCCCACTGTCCCATTTGGATACACTTTCGAGACATTCTTAAATTCGATCATACCTTACCCAACTTTCCCCATATTTTTATTCTATTAATTCGCTAAAGTAATCATTTAGAAAGAATAGCAATATTTTTAATTTATCAATATTTTTCAAAATATGTCAAGATAGGACATTTCGCAAAAAAGCCCCAAACCTCAATAGCGTCAAGTGTTCAGGGCTGATTTATTATTTCTGTTTTTTACAATAACTTTACAAAAATTTGTCGAATCGCTTCTTTTTATAGATTCTATGAAATGATATTTTTGACTCTTCCTACCTGGCCATCCTGCAGACGGACTTTAATTCCATGTGGATGGTGCTGAGAATTCGTCAGCAAATCTTTTACGATGCCGCGGGTCAATTTCCCTGTCCGCTGGTCTTGTTTCAATACGATATCCACTTCCAGACCGGGATGGATATCCTTTCGATTTTGTCCGTTCATTGCCGCCACTCCTTATCTTGGTCTTTTTGAAGGCTTTCTCGGCCTTGCACTTTTGGCGTTTCCTGCTCTGCTTCTTTCCGAAGGACGCTTTTCACCTGTACGGGCTTTTTGAGAGCTGCGCCCACCCCTTGGACGTCCACCTTCTCCCCTTCGCTCATTCGGCTTCGGATCATCCGGCCCAACATCGGACTGCTCTTTCCTTAATTTCATATTGATTCCCTTTTCAATCATATCCAAATGAATTTGATCCTTTGGTGCAGCGAAAGTGACCGCAAGACCATCCTCCCCTGCACGGCCTGTCCTGCCGATGCGGTGGATGTAGCTTTCCACATCGTGGGGGATGTCGTAGTTGAACACATGGGTGACCCCTTCTACATCAAGGCCGCGTGCTGCGACATCCGTCGCTACCAGATACTGCAGCTTTGCTTCACGGAAGTTCTTCATGACGCGTTCCCTTTTGGCTTGAGACAGATCTCCGTGGAGCTCCTCTGATAAAAAGCCTGCCGATTGGAGTGCTTCATTCAATGTGCTCGCACGGCGCTTCGTGCGGCAGAAGATGATCGCCAAGTATGGCTGGGACTCCTTGAGTACTGCTTTCAATGCCGCTTGCTTCCTGCGGTCTGTCGTCAGGATGACAAGCTGATTAATTTTTTCTACTGTAATAGACTTCGCCTTAATCTTTATATTTTCCGGCTTGTCCGTATATTTTTTCGCCAATTTTCGAACGTCGCTGTTCATGGTGGCAGAGAATAATAATGTCTGCCTCTCTTCATTCACATGGCTCAGGATGGTTTCCACTTCGGGAAGGAACCCCATATGCAGCATTTGATCGGCTTCATCCAATACGAGTGTTTTCAGCTGGCTCAAGTCGATGGTCTGCCTTCTTAAGTGGTCAAGGAGACGTCCGGGCGTTGCCACGACGATGTGAATGCTTTTCTTCAGCTTCTTCAGCTGGGCTTCTACATCTTGTCCTCCGTAAACAGCAAGGATCTTAGCTTCCGGAACGGCTTCAATCAGTTTGGTCAATTCAGCTGTAATCTGAAGGGCAAGTTCCCGGGTTGGTGTCAGAATCAATCCTTGTATCGCTTCTTCTGCCACAACCAATTTTTGCAGCATTGGCAAAATGAATGCAAGCGTCTTTCCTGTCCCTGTCTGGGCTTCAGCAATGACGTCCTTTTCTTCTAATATAAGAGGAATCGATTTTTCCTGAATCTCTGTTGCCGTATCGATTCCGTCCTTTTTCAATTGGTTTTCCAGCGCATCGCTGATCCCAAGGTTTGAAAATCGGGTCATTTCGTTCACTACTTTCTATTTCAATAATGGAATTTGTTGAATTAATATGAGCGACGGCCTCAGCCGGTGCTTCTCCCTATTATAGAGAAGTGTGAGGGGAAAAGCGATGTGAAGATAGTGGGAGGTGCCTTTATGGTCCCTGTCATCCCCCGGTTTTTGTCGAATCCCGCCGCCCTTGGGTCCTATTTTCTTGGGGATTATGGGGCTGGTTTTCCACTGGCGCATAAGAATATGGTTTTGTCGCATAAACCGCCTTGGCCGGCGCATAGCTGGATTTTCTCGCGCATAGAGATTGGGGAACGGCGCATAAGCATGATTTTTTGGCGCATAGCACACCCGGATAGGGGGAAAACACCTCGATTTTCCTGCTATTTCTAAATCCGCCGGGCTTCATATCAATTCTTTTCACATAAAATAGCCAGCCTCATAAGAAAAGCTGGCTTTTTCACTCATTAAATATGGCTTTTTTCGTAAACGTTGTTGTTCAAATCTTAATGCCGATTTGAACGTGCAAATACCTGTTTTGCGCTTTGAAAGGGAGTATCCAGGCTCTTTTCTAGCTATATTTCTTGCATAGATTGCATAAGCTATCCCATTTTAATGTCTAAAGCAAGATACTCTTAGAAAAGAGCCTTTAATATAGAAAAGTCCTTCAAAATCCTAAAATTACGCCACTCTTCCGGCAGGAGCCCCTGGTATTTTGGCTGGAGGTAGCGGTCATCGAGGAGGATGATGGTGCCGGTGTCGGTTTCGGAACGGATCAGTCTTCCGCCTGCCTGCAGCACTTTATTCATGCCTGGGTAGACGTAGGCATAATCGTAGCCATTTTTTCCGTGCGCTGCAAAATGGCTTTTGATCAAATCCCGCTCAAAGCCGAGTTGCGGCAGTCCTACTCCGACAACGACCACCCCATTCAGCCGGTCGCCTCTTAAATCGATCCCTTCCGAAAAGATTCCACCTAATACAGCAAATCCGACCAATGGTTCCTTGCTGTCTGCTTGGAATTTCTCTAAAAATTTCTCCCGTTCCTCTTCTTTCATGCCCGTGTCTTGTTTAATCGTTTGTATGTCCGGATAGTCCAGGGTAAATGATTCATAAACAGAATCAAGATATTGATAGGAAGGAAAGAAAACGAGATGGTTCCCGGATTTCGCTTCTACCAGACTTCCAATGGTCCGGACAATCGGGGCGATAGAATCCTCCCGTTCCCGGTACCTAGTCGATACAGGCTGGACCCACACTTGAAATTGTTCAGGGTGAAAAGGTGATGGGACACGCGTCTTATAGTCGTCCTCATCTACTCCCAGCATATCCTGAAAGTAGCGGCCAGGAGACATGGTCGCCGAAAAGTAGATTTTTGCCCGATAGCCTTTTCCCATCCTGCGAAGATTTTCAGAAGGATCTATGCAGAATAGATTCATGGTCAATTCATTTCCGTTTTTTTCTCCATAGGCAATGGAATGGTCGTCGTATAATTTGGCTATCCGGATAAAATTTTGCGCGGCAAAATACGTTTCTAACAGCAGCTCTGTCTTAACAGCGTCCTTTGCTGTATGCAAAAGCTCCTTTTCTGCCGCTTCTGTGAAAGCTTCCAATAATAGAGGCAGTTCATTCGGAATTAGATCGAGCACTAATTGTTTCCTGCCGTCCATCTCTTTTTTGAAGGAAATGAAAAAATCATTAAGAGCCTTGGATGGCAAAAACAAAGCGGGGTTTTGTTTATACTCCCTTTTCAGCTTTAAGAAAGGGGACTTATCAATAGAAGCGGAAAACATCGTCCTTGCCCGGTCAACGAGATTGTGTGCTTCATCAATGAGCAGGACCGTTTTGTTTTTTTGCTCCTCAAGGAATCTCTTCAAATTGACCCGGGGATCAAACACGTAGTTATAGTCCCCTATCACGGCATCTGCCTGGTAGGCAAGGTCAATGGAGAATTCGAACGGGCAGACCTTATGCTTCATCGCATACTCCTCGATGACCGTGCGGGTGATCCTTGTTTCATTGGAAAGGATGTCGAGCATCGCCCCATTGATCCGGTCATAGTAGCCATCCGCAAATTCGCAGTATTCCGGCTGGCAGATCGTTTCTTCCTTGAAACAAATTTTATCTTTCGCCGTCATGGTAACGGAGTTCATATAAAGTCCCTTCGCCTCCAGATGGTTCAATGCTTCCTCAGCGGTTGTCCTTGTTATCGTTTTGGCTGTGAGGTAAAAGAGTTTTCGAGTCAGTCCTTCCCCCAGCGATTTGATGGCAGGAAAAAGAGTGGACATGGTTTTTCCGATTCCAGTCGGTGCTTCCGCCATCAAGTTTTTCCTGTCCATAATCGTCTTATAAACAGTACCTGCGAACGCCCGCTGTCCACTCCGGTATTCAGGATAGGGGAAACTCAATTCTTGGATGCTTGCCTGCCTCTGCTTTTCATGCTTTAATTTCATCTCTGCAAATGCACGGTAGGATGCGGCTGTTTCTTCCAAGAAATCCTTTAATTCTAATTGGCTGAACACTTTTATAAACTGCTTTTTTTCTTCAGAGGGCAGTTGGACATAGGTGAGCTGGACCTTTATTTCTTCAAGGTCATTCTGTTCAGCCACAATGCAGGCGTAGCATTTTGCCTGTGCCCAGTGGACAGGATGCGTTTGTTCCTCTATTAAATCAAGCGGCTTTGTGGATGACTTTATTTCATCTATTGTAAGAAGGCCGTCAGATCCGGCAGCCAGCAAGCCGTCGCATCTCCCTTCCAGTTGAAGGGTAAAGAAGTCGAACGGGATGTCCATCTGTAAAAAGACTTCTTTTTGGTCCGCCTCCCCGTATTCCTTTTGCAGCTTTTGATGGATCCTGGTCCCTTCTGTCATGGAAGCAGCAGACCTGAAACGGTTGTCAATGCTCCCTCCAGAATAGACGTATTCCACCATTGTCCTGACAGAAACCCGATAATTCTCCAATTCTTCCCCTCCTTTTTCCGGACGAATTCTTATTTTAAAATTAAAGGAAAACGTGTGTTTGGTCAAATAAGTATATAAAAGTTATACAAAACTTAAACAAATAGAAGGTTTTTTGTTGACAGACAGCTTGTACATGTCTTATATTCAACTTATCAAGTGATAAATACCTTTGTGAAAGGATCTGTAGGATGGATTCCAAAGATAAGCGGAATTTTGAGAAAGGGGAGCACGTGGAAACGAGGAACGCCATCATCAAGACAGCCCATGACTTGTTCATGGAGTATGGATACCGTTCTGTGTCCACAAGGCAGATCGCGGATTTATGCGGTTTGACGCAGCCTGCCCTTTACCATCATTTCACGAACAAAAAAGAACTGTATATCGAAGTCATCAGGGAAACAATCTTTAAAACCCAGACAGCTGTCCAACGGATTTTAAAGCGTCCGCAAAGTTTGAGGGAGCGACTCCAGCAATATGCCTATTACATGATGCTGAATCATCACGAAGACTTGAATCAGATGTTTCATGATATCGAACATCAGCTGGATGCAGCTTCACAGGCGCAAATCTATCAATGGTGGATGAACGGCTATCTCATGCCGGTCGTCGCAGTTTTTGAAGAGGCGGCAAAGGAAGGCAAGCTTCAGAATCAATATCGATTTGGGGCAACCCCCATCGACGCCGCACACTTTTTGCTGAGCCTGATTAAATCATCCATGGAACCTTCCAAGTTCCTGAAAGACAGCAGCAAGAGCCGGCAGGAAGCAGCTGAAGAAAAATCCCATATGATTGTGGATGTCCTGCTTTATGGGCTGAGCTGATTCGATTTTTTTAAAGATTAAATACACATGCACTATTTTATTCCCACCTTATCAACTGATAAGGAAATTCACGATTTAGGAGATGAAGTAAATGAAAACGTCCTGGTTTGAAAAATACGGGAACTGGGTCTCCAGCAAAAAAGGGAAATGGATTACCCTTGTCGTCTGGATTCTGATTCTAGCAGCAGTCAATCTGACCCTGCCTCAGGCAAGCTCGCAAAAAAATGACCTTGCAGCAAATTTAAGCAGCAGCAAACCTTCCGTTGAAGCCCAAAAGCTCGCTGAGAAAGAATTCCCTTCCGGCGACGGGAAGCCCGCACTCTTAACCTGGTACCGTTCATCAGGTTTGACGGATGATGACATTGCCGGAATTCAAAAGCTTTCCAAAGATCTAGCAGATAATCCCCTTCCTGAACAGTTGAATTCCGTTCCGATTCATGAGATGCCGCTGCCTGCCGTAAAGCAGCTGATTTCAAAAGATGGTACGACACTCGTCTATCCGATTTTATTTGATAAAAAAGCAAGTACAGAGAAAGTGAAAGCCAGCTTGAAAGAATTGAATGACCGCACCAGTGATATGTTCGACACTAACCCGTTCGATGCGAAAATGAAGGATAAAGACACTCTTCTTGTCCGTGCTACAGGTCCTGCAGGGATTGAAGTCGATGCAGTGGATTTATTCAGCCAGGGAGATCTCTCCTTGCTGCTGGCGACTGTGACTCTTGTTCTAGTATTCTTGCTTGTCATTTACCGTTCGCCTATATTAGCGCTTGTCCCGCTTGTTGCGGTCGGATTCGCTTATGGAGTGATCAACCCCGTATTGGGATGGTTTGGAAAAGAAGGATGGGCGACTTTTGACTCGCAGGGCTTGTCGATCATGACCGTTCTCCTTTTCGGGGCAGGTACTGACTACTGCCTATTCCTGATTGCCCGCTTCCGGACTTTATTAAAAGAAGAGAGGGATAAAAAACAGGCATTGAAGCGTGCGTTAACCGGATCATCAGGCGCCATCGCGATGAGCGGATTGACTGTCGTCTTCTCCCTGCTCGCTCTATTATTGGCGCAGTACGGATCCATCCAGCGGTTCGCCATTCCATTCAGTCTATCCATCTTGATCATGATGGTAGCAAGTTTGACGCTCGTACCGGCATTTCTGGCCATTCTAGGCCGCGCGTCCTTCTTCCCGTTCATCCCGCGTACAAGGGAAATGGAAGTTGAACGTGCTGAGAAGAAAGGCAAAAAGCTCAAGCCGGAAAAAACAAAACCGAGCTTCGGAGAGAAACTTGGGGGAGGCATTGTCAGAAACCCATGGAAAATCGCCATCGGTACCGTAGTGGTGCTTGGGGTCTTCGCCTTTTTCTCCATGAAGATCCAATATACGTTTGATACACTCTCTTCCTTCCCGAAGGATATGCCTTCAAGAGAAGGCTTCCAGCTGATTTCAGACCACTTTAACTCAGGGGAGCTGGCACCTGCCCAAGTGATGGTTCAATCGGAGGGCAATGACCTGGACTTGAAGGAAAAACTTGAGGCACTTCCATATGTCGCAAAAGTTTCAGACCCGAGAAAAGGTGAAAAGAACAAGGATATGCTCTCCTACGATGTTGAATTCAGTGTGAATCCATATTCCAATGAAGCAATGAACCATATCCCTGACTTGCGCGACGAAGCTGAAAAATCCTTGAAATCAGCCGGCGTTTCTAATGCTGGCGATAAAGTCTGGATCGGCGGCCAAACATCTGAACAATTTGATACGAGAGCAACGACAGATAAAGACGCTTCCGTCGTAATCCCGATCATCATTGCGATGATTGCCGTCCTGCTGCTTGTCTATCTTCGTTCCGTTGTCGCGATGCTTTATTTAATGGCAACCGTACTGCTTTCTTATTTCAGTGCTCTAGGACTTGGATGGATCGTTCTTCATTACGGATTTGATGTTACTGCCATCCAAGGATTCATCCCGCTTTATTCCTTTGTCTTTATCGTCGCACTCGGCGAAGACTACAACATTTTCATGATTTCGAGCATCTGGAAAAAGAGCAAACGCATGCCGCTCGGCCAGGCAGTTACAGAAGGTGTTTCCCAATCAGGGGCTGTCATCACTTCTGCAGGTCTGATCCTTGCCGGAACATTTGCGGTCCTTGCTACGCTCCCTATCCAAGTGCTGGTCCAATTCGGAACGGTAACGGCTATAGGCGTCCTTCTCGACACATTCGTCGTACGCCCATTCCTCGTACCGGCATTGACTGTCATCTTTGGCAGATGGGCATTCTGGCCGTCCAAACGCAACCAGGAAGCCATCCGCCAAAACAACTAAAGCGACACAAAAGAAAAGCGGAGCCGGCTGTTTGAGTACTTTTTCGCCTGCGAAAAAGTATAAGAGGCGCGGAGGTTGGACTGAAGTGCTGCGAGATAAAGGAAACACGAAGAGCGAAGCGATTCGATGTTGACTTATCGTAAGCGCACTGAAGGAAACCTCCCAGCCTCTAGCCGGTGGAGCTGGACACGCCCCGAATATTGTCAAACGAAGAAAGCCCCCATGGCATCTGCCTGGGGGCTCTCTTCATTTTACGTTTATTTTTTTTGAATGAAGACGACTTTGAGATAGTTGCCTTCCTTAAATTCGCTGATAGTCTTGAAGTCTTCCGGCAGCGAATGTTCTTCGAGGATTTTATATTTTCCCTCAGATTCGCGGAATGCGGCATCGATGAATTGCTTGAATTTTTTCATGCCGAATGTGCTGCAGTTAGTGGAGGCGACGATCACGCCTCCTTTTTCCGTAATGGAGATTGCTTCCTTCAACAGATTCGTATAATCCTTTGCTGCACTAAATGTGAATTTTTTGGACCTCGCAAAGCTTGGCGGATCGAGGATCACCATATCGAACTTCAACTCTTTCCGCACGGCATACTTGAAGTACTTAAACACATCTTCCACAATGATGTCCTGTCCCTCATAATCGATCCCGTTCACGCTGAACTGCTCGATGGTTTTCGGAAGGCTGCGGTTGGCCAGGTCGACGCTGGTCGTTTTCACCGCACCGCCCATAGCCGCAAAAACAGAAAAGGCCCCGGTGTAAGAGAAGGTATTCAATACCGTCTTTCCGTCTGCATAGTGGTCCCTGATCCGCTTTCTTACTTCCCTTTGATCGAGGAAAACGCCGACCATTGCGCCATCATTAAGGTAAATGGCAAAGTTCACTCCATTTTCTTTTACAATCAAGGGGAAATCCGGCCTTGTCCCGGAAACGAAATCATCATCCTCCACATACTGTCCTTTGGAATCGAAGCGTTTCTTCTGATAGATTCCTTTTAGGTTCGGAAGTGTTTTAATGGCTTCGAACACAAAATTCCGGAACTGGTACATCCCTAAGCTGTACCAAGTGACAAGGTAATAGCCGTCAAAATAGTCGATGGTCAATCCGCCGATGCCGTCCCCTTCCCCATTGAAGACGCGAAAGGCAGTGGTTTCTTCAGACTGAAGCAAATGAGACCGCTGACCGACGGCATTGCTGATTTTTTTTACAAAAAAAGCGCCATCGATTTCTTCCTTTTCTTTTCTCGTCAGAATCCAGCCGTATCCTTTATTCTGCCTTCCATAATAGCCCCGTCCGATAAACCCGTTCCTATCATCCTTTAAATCGATGATTTCGCCTTCTTGATCGAGGCTGCTGCTGTTGGCCAGCGCTTCTTTTGCAATAAGTGGATAACCGCTTTGATATTGTTTTATATATTGAGGTTTTATTTTTACCGTTGTTTTTTTCATTACAGAATCAACTACTCTCTCAAAAAATTTCCAGAAACCGAACCCTTAAAAGTCTGTACAATTATAACACTTTCCCATACATTTCGTGAAAGACCCCATGAGGCAGATTGGGAAAAAGGGTTTTTCTCCCTTTTGCCGAATGTAATAGCTGATTGAAATTATAATCATTAATAGGAGCCATACTCATGAACCTAACAACCGACAGATTGCAGATCCGTAAATTTACGGAACACGATTGGGAAGACGTCTACAAATATACTTCAAATAAAGAGGTCATGCATTTTATTCCGGAAGGCGTCTTCAGCGAGGAGGATGCCCGGGAGTTTACCCGTAAAAACGCGGGTGAAAAAGTGGAAAAGTTCCCTGTCATCCTGAAAAAAAATGGTGCTTTAATCGGACATATGGTGTTCCATAAATACTTTGGGGATCATACGTACGAAATTGGCTGGGTCTTCAACCCTGACTACCAAAATAAAGGCTACGCTTCAGAAGCAGCGAAAGCCCTCTTAAAATATGGTTTTGAAGAGCTTGGCCTACATCGGATCATCGCCACCTGCCAGCCGGATAATCCACCTTCATGGAAGGTAATGGAGAAAATCGGCATGAGGCGCGAAGGCTATTTTAAAAAATGCATCCCTCATGGCGAAGGCTGGTGGGATGAATATTACTATGCCATTTTGAAAGAAGAATGGGTTTAAGCCTACGAATAACAAAACAAAGCTTGAGGAATGCCGTGCGAATGGTCCTCAGGCTTTTTTGTGGTGCATGGACACGCCTCGGTTTTTGTCGATTTATGCTGGTGATTTTGCCGCTCGCGCATAAGAGGGAGAGTTTGGCGCATAGGACGTTCTAATCGGTGCATAGCGGGGTGAGTTTCGCGCATAGGCACTAGTAAACGGTGCATAGACGCCGATTTCCCGCGCAAAGCCCAAATGGAGAGAGTTAATATACGCCAAATCCTTCTCTATTTGCACCTTTTCTCATTCCAAAAACTGTTCATATCCGCAATCTTTTAATAAATTGCTCCGTATGGTAGTACTGGGCGATGTGAAATCGGTCTTTTTCCTTCGCAATGGGATAGATCGCAGCAAAATCAGGGAATTGAACATCACTTGAGGTAGACTTCAAGCTTTGGAAATACCTGCTGACAGCTTCGAGCTGCATCGCCCATATTCGTCTATCCATCGATTCCATCCACCCCGACGCTGACCAATCCAGCAGGATCCCCATTGTTTCAAGCAAGTATTGATATCCTTGATCCTGATGCTCCAAGCTTGATTTGCACCTTTTCCAGTCCTCTTTCTTCCTTTTCATAATAGGAGAAATTTTGAAACCGCCCAACGACTTCCTCAGCCTCTTTTTATCATGAAGGAATTCAGTATATAGTTCGTCTGCTTGCTTCTTCAGAACGGTTCCTTGGGAAAGAGGCGAACCATTTTCAAGCCACTTGGCACAGACTTCAAAAGATGCCGCGAGCTCCTTCGAATGGCGGTCTACTCTTTTTACATAGCTGTACGAACTGCCCCATAGGCTTAACAGCACTTGGATGACCACGGCAGTCGCTGCCCCGATGGCAGTATCGCGAATTCGATCGACTGCATAATGGCCGCTCGCTTTTTCAAAAACGAATACAAGTAAAATGGTAATGACAGCTTGATGAATGACGACAATATCGAATTTGAGAAAGTTGACGATCAACCCTCCGACTAATATGAGAAACCCCAGCGTCCACCCATTGAGGGAAAACTGTTCTGCTGCAAGGATCACCACGATGACCCCGATAACGGTGCCAAGAATCCTGCGAAGGGAGAACCTGATAGAAGCGACAACTGAACTCTGCAGACAAAGCATGACAGATAATGGCGCTAAGTATGGATGAACGGATCCTGCCAGCTTGGCCAGCTCCCATGAAAGACCTGAGGCAAGGGCGATTTTAAATACCGTAAACGCATTAGATAGCAATTCTCTTTTGTTTTTTTCAAAATATCCCATAAATACCCCTCGATACCGACATGATGCTTCAATATCAATAGGTTCTGACAACCAACCATATTTATGCACCTGGTGTTATTACAAATGATGCAGAATCAACGAGATGAAGACGCCGACTGCTGTGATAAATCCGACGCTCGGACCTCCTTCTTCGTATGCTTCCGGCATCATGGTGGAAGCAACCATGGCAATGATCCCGCCGCCGGCAAATGAACTCATGATGGCTTTCACACTGTCAGAAGCATCCTGGAGCAGAAGCGCCCCGCCCAATGAACTCAAGGCAGAGAAGGCAAGAACGATTACCCACATCCACATGATCTTCCCATTCGTGTAGCCGCTTTTTTTCAAACCGACTGTACTGGACAAACCTTCTGGAAAGTTACTGATAAAAATCGCGACTACCAGCGCGGCACTGACCCCTCCGCCTTCAATCAGGCTTAAACCAATCATCGCGGATTCAGGAATGGCATCCATGATTGTCCCGATAAAAATGGCCATGCCTGTGTTGGAGGAATTCGAATCGCCTGATTCCTTCGACTTTGTCCCATCCGAACTCTTTCGTTTGTGTCCACCACTTCTGGATACAAGATAATCAAAGATGGTAAAAACGAGCGCCCCGCCTAAAAATCCAATGGCAGCCTCCGTAAAACCGCTTTTCTCGACTGCCTCCCCTAATAATTCATAGGCAGTCGCACCAATAAGGGCCCCTGTTCCAAGCGCCATAATCATGCCGATCATTCTTTTATTAAATGAAACTTTCAGGACTGCAAAAGCCCCGAGCAGCGTCGCCGAACCGGCTATGGCACCCCATAAGACCGCCATCCACATACCCATCTCTCCTTTATGTATAAGATTTTTTTACTTTCTCAAGCTTTTGTTTCAAAATGCCGCAAGACCTGAGGAAGCAGCTCCGAGAGTTCATGTGCAAGGAGCGTATGGGCAGAATTCTCCTTCACCCACTTGTCTGCACATGCCCCGTGCAGGTAGACACCGTTTAAAATGCCGTGTCGATAATTTTCATGGCAGCAAAGCATCCCAAGGAGCATCCCCGTCAATGCGTCGCCTGTCCCCCCTTTGGCCAAGGCTGCATTTCCTGTCGGGTTGAGGAATGCTTCCCCATCAGGGAATGCAGTGACCGTATTATTTCCTTTAAGGACAATCACTGCATTCAGCTTCTCAGCCCATTCTTTTGCAAGCTCAACCCGCGCATTTTGCACTTTTTCCACTGAAACCCCTGTGATTCGGGAAAATTCACCTGGATGTGGAGTCAGGATAACAGGTGATTTCCGGTCCGAAAATGTTGAAGGGATCTTTTCCAACGCACCTGCATCTACAATCAATGGAATATCTTTCTCAAGGAGCTTATGAAGGGCCTTTTCCACTTTTTCCTCAGGGGGAAGCCCCGGACCGATGGCGGCTGCACGAAATTCTTGTTGAATCCCATCACTTGCGAGGTGATCCAGTCCGTTTCTCCAGTAAGTGGCTTCAGGGAGCACAGGGACAATGGATGGAATGACATCCTCACTTGTGCCAACCACCAGCTTCCCAATCCCGGATCTCATGGCCGCCTGCGAAGAAATGATCGCTGCCCCCGGCATATCGGTGCTTCCTGCAATCAACAGCCCTGTCCCATAGGTACCTTTATGGCTATCCTCTCCTCTTACCGGCAGAGTTTTTCTTACTTTTTCTTCCGTCCACGCCGTGGTTTTTTCATTCATCCCCTGCATTCCTCCGATCTTTTTGATGCATAACATACCTATTCCACATTTGTGCGTATTTCAATCAAAACATTTCCTAAGACTATATTCTTAGAAGCTTAAAATGATAAAATAAGGTTACTGAACACCAAAAATTTCAAATAATCCTATAATTCGGAGGAAAGCGCATGAGCCAACGAAATCGAAATCGTCCCAGAAGATTCAGCTGGGCCAAAACAACGATTATAACGTTGTTTATATTCTTACTGGTTGCCTTCATTCCAACGCCTTACTATCTCTATCAACCCGGAACCATTGAGGCATTGGACAAAAAAGTTACAGTGGTCGGCGGCCATAAAAAAGAAAAAGGCAGCTTCTCACTAACGACCGTTTTATCCATTAAGGCCTACAATCCTTATGTCCTGATCTATGGGTTGGTTGCACCTGATACCCAAATCGAAAATGCAAAGAATGTGAAAGGCGATCTGTCTGATGAAGAGTACGGCGAACTTCTGAAACATATGATGGACGGATCTCAGACCAATGCAATAGCAGCTGGTCTGAAGACAGCAGGCGAACCGGTTGAAACCTTACATAACGGGGTGTTTGTCCAAGCCATCCTGCCTAAATCCGAGGCAAAAAAGAAGCTTAAAGTCGGCGATGTTATTCACACATTGGATGGAAAGACACTCAATCAAACAGAGGATTTCATCCACTATATCAACAAGAATAAAAAGGCCGGAGATCAAGTTGAAATTGGATTCACCCGAAACGGAAAGCAAAAGACAGCAGTTGTAAAAGTCATGAAGCTCGATCCTAAAACCTCCAAAGTCGGTGTCGGGATCGTGCCGGATGATATGCTGAAGCTTAAAACCGACCGGAAAGTAAAGGTGAATGCAGGAGACATCGGCGGCCCATCCGCAGGACTCATGTTTTCATTGGAAATCTTCAATCAGCTCTCTGATCAAGATATGACCAAGGGATACAAAATTGCTGGAACAGGTACCATTGATCCTGAAGGACATGTCGGACAGATCGGCGGCATCCGGGACAAAATCGTGGCCGCCCATAAAGCAGGCGTGGATATCTTCTTCTGCCCGAAAGACCTGAACCCTGAAGATGCCAACGAGAAAGACATTAAAGATGAAGCGAAGAAACGAGGATACAAGATTAAAATCATCCCTGTTGCTACAACGCAAGACGCAGTAGATTACTTGGAAAAGCTAGAACCGAAAACTAAATAGAGATGTTTTAAAGGGAGAGAATTGTAATGAACCATATTACCGCTATCGGACAAGTGTCCATTCCTGTCCACCAGATGGAGAAATCCATCCATTTTTATCATGAAGTGCTGGGTCTTCCACTGCTTTTTCAAGCTAAAAACATGGCTTTTTTGGAATGCAATGGCCTTCGTCTTCTTTTAAGCATCCCGGAAAATGCAGAATTTGATCACAAGAGTTCCATTGTCTACTTTCAGGTTAACGACATTCAAAAAGCGTTTGAAGACTACCGCCAAAAAGGCGTGGAATTTCATGGAGATCCCCATCTCATCGCCAAAATCGATAATACAGAAACATGGATGGCCTTCTTCCAGGATCCCGATGGAAATATCCATGCTCTGATGAGTGAAGTAGAAGTGTAAGGATACGATTCACTAAAAAGCGCAGCCAATTATCCGGCTGCGTTTATTTAGGGCAGGAGGAGTTCTTATGAAGATTGAGCAGGCCTTAAAAATCAGCTCTCTGATGGATCAATGGATGGAATTGCAGGTTTCAAGCCAGTTTGAGGCGATCAAATTAGACACTGCAGCGGGGAAACTTCCTCTATTTCATCAATGGGTTAATGGGAAATCGGTCAGTGCTGGGTACACAATCCGAAAACACGGAGAAGAAGCTTATCACTTTTTGTTTATTGATTGGCACCGCAAAGGCAATTACTATCTCGTGCTTTATTTAGAAAATAAATCTACGACGGCCGCTGAAATTCAACATGTAGAAGAGGATGGCGGTTCGCTTTGGTGGACGTACAATCCATTGAAGAGGGACGGAAAAAACGCTGAGCGGAAAACCTACTTTATCAGCCGATTCGGCTCACCTAGAGTGACAATTCCCCTGCCAAAGTCACCAAACCAAGTAGATTCATTTCTCCAAGCACTTTTTACGCTTTGCCGAAACCGGATAATGGCAGATCGTGCAGCCAATGTATTTACAGAAATATAGATGCCAATAAATATTTTGATTTCCTATGGAATGTCGAAATATTAAAAGATGTTTTCATGTGATATATAAAGGATTTCCTCTCCTCCTATCGAAAGAATACTTGAATCGAACAAAGGGGGAGTTATCATGGAAATCCAAGATGCAGTAAAGGAAATCGAAGAACTTCAAAAGGAAATAATAGAAAAGAAAAAACAGCTGTCTGAACTGCGGCAAAGGGTACCTCGAAAAAAAGTCGAAAACTACCATTTTAAAACCTCAACCGGGGACCAGACCACACTGCTTGATCTTTTTAAAGATAAAGATGAATTGATTGTCGTCCATAATATGGGCAGGAGCTGTCCGTATTGCACGATGTGGGCGGACGGAATCAATGGCGTATATCATTTTATCGAAGACCATACATCCTTTGTGCTTTCTTCACCAGACTCCCCAGAGGTTCAAGAGGATTTTTCAGCAGAACGAAAATGGACTTTCCCCATGATTTCAACTAAAGATACTACTTTTAAAGAGGATTTAGGTTTTGAAAAGGATGGTTACTACTATCCAGGCGTATCCACTTTCAGCAAACATGAGGATGGTGCCATCTATTTGGTCGCAAGCGCTCCGTTTGGTCCAGGGGACGATTTTTGTGCGGTCTGGCCGCTTTTCGATTTATTGCCAGCTGAAGCAGGTTCGTATACGCCAAAGAAAAAAATCAATGAGGCTTCCCTATACCAATTAACCAATAACGTCGCCATCGGGGTGAAGGACTACCAAAAAGCTGTTGAGTTTTATCGTGGCACAATTGGCATGAGACTTGTTAAGAATGGCGAAAAAGAAGCGCAGTTTTTCTTTAACGGAACAAACTTCTATATTGAAAATAATCCGTCAGAAAAAGTATTTTTTGAGCTTGCGGTGAATGACTTCGAAACGGCTAAAGCTGAGCTCGATGCAGCAGGTTGTATCGTCACAAAAGAATATTCCCCAAAAAGTATCATGGTCCAAGATCCATACGGGATGAACTTTCATCTCTATGAAAGCAAATAAAAAAGAAAGGGCACCCGCCATGTTATTCGAGCCGGGTGCCCTTTTTCGTCACTATTCCACTTCCACTTTAATCGGCGTGCAATTATACCCATTGCACTCGCTTTCGCTGCAAGGACAGGCAGATACTCCGACAATCAGATCCATCTCTGCTCTTAAGAGGATGGAATCGCCCGGCTTAGACAACGGCCTTTTCACTTTCATCGCGCCGTTATCCTCAACGACAGTATTCATAAAGATATTAAATGGATAATATTGATCAGGCTGTGAAAGTCCATAAGGCTCTAAAGCCTGGCTTAAATTATCGTAGCAGCTTGGATGGTTTTTCTTATTATATAAAAGTTCATACATCTCTGGTCTGCAGGCTGGATTAAAGAAGTCATGAACGCCTACATCATCTTCTACCACTGTCATGATTGGATGATATTTATTCGAGTACAAAATATCGCCTGGTGCCACTTTATAGGAATGGAGGGCATCCATTGTCACACCTGGATCGATTCTTTCAGTGAGATCCCCGTCCTTATACACAACGAAATCCACCACCTGTTCTCCCTCTACATCAATGACCCTCACCGTTTGACCTTTTTTCATCTTGAATGCCTGGCCGGCCTCTGCTTCGATAAAATATTCTTGTTTCACGTGAAACTTCCCCCTATTCATTGGCTATTCAAAGTATGCGAAATCGGAAAATTTTCATACATAATCTATTCGATAATACTGAAGATAAAAGGATGAGAGGAGGATGATTTTGATGAAACAACGAATACATTCGAACAGCAATACCGGGGGGCATCTTGTGTGGTGGCAGCTATCCTTGCTTGGGGTAGGGTGTACAACGGGTACTGGTTTCTTTCTTGGGACGAGCATCGGGATCCGGGAGAGCGGCTATTCCATTATCATCACCCTTTTCCTTGCCGCTATCGCAACGTATCTAGTGTTTGAATCACTCGCGCGCCTCATTGCACAGGAATCATTGGACGGATCCTACCGTGCTTATGCGAAGAAGGGATTCGGACATTGGGCGGGTTTCATGATTGGCTGGATCTACTGGTCTTCTGAAATGATGATTCTCGGCAGCACTTTGACGGCCCTCGGTTTGTTTACTCAATTTTGGTTTCCGCATGCCCCTCTTTGGATGCTTGCCTCGATTTTTGCTGTACTGGGCATCCTCATCGTCCTTGCCGGTGGAAAAAGCTTTGAGAAAGCAGAGAATGTTTTTGCGGTCATCAAGATTGCGGCTATTTTTATGTTCATCGTCCTTTCCATCCTCACCTGGACCGGGGTGGTTGATATTCAAAAGCCTGTCCTTCACTATCCAACAGAAAACATCCGTTTTTTTACCCATGGAGCTTCAGGGGTATGGGCTGGATTCATTTTTTCCTTTTACGCATTCGCGGGAATTGAAGTCGTCGGACTCATGGCGACCAATCTTAAAGACCCGAAAGAAGCGCCGAAATCAGGAAAAACGATGATATTCATCCTATCAGGGCTATACTTCCTTTCCATCATCCTTGCTTTGCTGCTTGTCCCGCTCAATGAATTTTCAACCGATGAAAGCCCGTTTCTTACAGCATTGAAGCATTATGATTTCCCCATTCTCGTTCATTTGTTCAACGGGGCTCTAATCATTGCTGGCTTCTCCACTGTCGCTGCTTCCCTTTACTGTGTCACGATGATGATTGTGAATCTTGCTGCAGAGGGAGACGCACCGAGATTCTTCAGGCGCAAGAAAGACGCTCCATCTGAAAAACTTCCGCTTGCCGCTATGGGGTTGACCCTCGTTGGAGTTTCCTGTTCCATCTGCGCCGCAGTATTTTTGCCAAAGAATATGTATGAGTACATTACGACCGCCGGAAGCCTCATGCTTATGTATACCTGGCTGTTTATTTTAGCAACGGCTTGGAAGCTCTTGAAGCCAAAAATCGGCCATAAATTTAAAATGATTTTGGCCGGATTGTTTATTTTAATTGCTGCAGCCGGGAGTCTTCTCGAAAAAACGAGCAGGACCGGGCTTTACTTCAGTCTGCTCGTTTTGATTTTGGTCAGCCTCTCTGCCTTCGTTCTTCACAAATGGAAATGGCAAAAGGCGGAATCATGACTTCTTATTGGCGTTCATCATATTGTGAAAAGGACACTTGGATGGACTGGATTCATCTTCACGCAGAAAATACTGCATCCATTCATGATTGTCCTCCTGCCCATACCATTTCAAAGCTGGATGGGTAGGTGCTTCATCATATGAGGCCAGCCTTTTTCGAATCATTTTTTTCATATTCCGCCCCAATTGGGTGGAGTCATTCATTTGTTCAAATACCCATCTGGGCTGGAAAGCCATTAAAAAAGAGGAAAAATGCCGGCTTCTTCTTAAGTGGTGTGCAGGTGTTGCACAAAATGAGAAGTATGGCTCTCCATGGAAACAAAATTCCCATGTGTGATGGGTCGGATCCTTGGATATCCCTTCCGGCCAAGGCATTTGGTCCTTCATGCTGAGACTTGTAAGGGTGGACCAAAATAGGTCTTCAAACTCTTCAATCGAATATCTCTGCAATTCCGCAGGCGATTTATAAAACAGAAGAAGAGAAGCGTATTTCCCCGTCTCCCGTGACATCTGACTATACCTCTTCAGTACATCCGCTGCGTCCAACAAGGTCTTTTCCTCTCTTGGGTCGCCTAAAAAGGCATAGCGGAGATGATTGGATAAGAAACCTATTCTACCAGGGACGCAAGGATACGTATTTTCATCATCAGCGATCATATTTTGAAAAGATTGGAACGCCTCCCGTGCCCAATCTTCCAGCACCATTTGATTGTTTTCAATCATCTCTTTGGAATAAATCTCAGCCACTGTTCTAAACACCCCTATCTTTAACACTTTATAAGGTATTAAAGATAGGAAATATAGGTGAATGTCCGATTCAATACTTTTACATGAACAATTCCTTATATGCCTGCCAGCCAAAATAAAGACCGAATCCGATCAGTACTGCACCAGCAATTTGGGAAATAATCTTCAGCAATTTTGGGGCCATCGTCTGTTTGAACATCCCCGCAATCAGTGCCATGAGAAGGTCCCATAGGAAAATTCCCACAAAGATTCCTGCACTATTTAAAAATACATCCTTTTTATCCAGGCTTGCTTCAGCCGTTTTCGCTAAAACTGATCCGTAGATCCCAAACCAGAACAGGATATTAAGGGGGTTGGACAAAGCCATCATGAAGCCTGCCATGAACGATTTGCCTTTACTCTCTGTTTTCATGTCCTCTTTTTTTGCCGCTTTCCCTGCACTTAAGATGCTTTCCGCTCCAGTATAAATCAGGACGAAGCACCCGAAACTCCATAAAAGCGTCTTCAAGAAGGGCATGTCCAGAAATTGGGCTCCCCCGAAAAAGATGAGCATCATGAAAACAAGGTCCGCTGCCATGGCTCCGAATCCTACAAGCCACGCATGCATAAATCCGTACTTGATCCCTTTATCCATCTGAGCCGCATTAATAGGACCAATCGGTGCGGACAAGGATAAACCAAGGAAAATATAACTAAGGAACAGCATTCCATTTCCCCTTTCTATTATTGGGTATTCCATATATATTCCGTGGGAAAATCAGATTAGAACAAGCTTTTCACTTCTAAATAGGTTATGGTGGTCAATCATGGTAAAATAGAATAGCTAACAATTTAAAGGAGGAATAGAAATGACGAACGAAATGAATCAAGAAAAATTGCCTGAAAAATCATGTAGTGTCGACCGCCTGGTGACAATGCCGGCTGATATCGAAAAAGTATTGGCAGGAACCAAGACGGCAACTCGCCGCAACGGCCGCTATGCAGATGTAGGAGAAATCATGGAGCTTGAAGGGAAATCATTTGTTGTTGAGAAAGTGTATTCCCAGTCTCTTGGTGAATTGACTGATGAACATGCAAAACAAGAAGGATTTCAATCCGTGGAAGATTATAAAGAATCCATTCTTTCTTACCATCCCGGTATGCCATGGCTTCCTCAAATGAGAGTGTGGGTCCATGAATTCCGTCCTGTAAACGGCTGAGTAGATGCTTCATAAACTATTGCTTTATGTACATATTTTGAGCGTCATCATGTCTATCGGACCTTTTTTCATCCTGCTTCCAATGATTAAGAAGCTAAGGACCAATAAGGCCGACGTACAGCAAGCGCATCTGCAGACGTTCAGGTCCGCTGTAAGGCTGGCTAAGCATGCCGGGCATGTTTTAGTCATGTCAGGGGTGCTCCTCGTCATCCTCAGCTCATGGAAATTCTCTTCTTCATGGATTTCAGCGACGATCATCGTCCTCGTGGGCTCCCTATTTTTTCTGGCAAGGGCATTTTCACCATTGCTGAAGAAATACGGTCAAGGAGAGGATGAGGAACAGCTCGGCCGAAAATTGATGAAAGCGACCTGGATCTACATCGTCCTATTGCTTCTCATGCTTTGGTTCATGGTGACCAAGCCTGTATTATGGTGATAGAAAAGCGGAGCCGGCTGTTTGAGTACTTTTTCGAAGAGCGAAAAAGTATAAGAGGCGCAGAGGTTGGACTGAAGCACCACGAGATAAAGGAAACACGGTGAACTAAGTGAACCGATGTTGACTTATCGTAAGTGTGCTGAAGGAAACCTCCCAGCCTCTAGCCGGAGGAGCTAGACATAAAAAAGGCTGCAGCTGCAGCCTTTTTTCTATAAAGTCTTCATCAAGATGCTCGCAACGACAATGGAGGCAGTGGTAACGGTGGTAAACCCGCCAACAAGCATCGGGGTCATCAATTCGTTGAAAATGAGTTCTTTTTCTTTCTCTGTGCCCTCGATGCTCCTGCTTACTTCATCGCAAAGGAAATAATCGCCGGGGAATCCGAAGAGCGCCGTTAATGCAACAGCAATCCCTTTATTGATATCCCATTTCAACAGTTTCGCAGCCACATAGCCGCCAGCGATGATTCCCACAATACCGATCAGCATGATGATGACGACTTTTAATACCGAATGAGCGAACATGGATGGAGTCACATCATTCATAGAGCTTGCCACAAAGAACACCAACCCCACCATGGCAATTCCGAATGAATTCGCCTTCTCCATCATTTTAGGCTGATAAAACTTGAAGTATGCCCCGACAATCCCGATCACCAATGCCCATACACTGTAGCTGACCCCGGTGATTTTTCCGATAAAGATGGCCAGTCCTCCACCAATGAACAATTGAAGAAGAAGGATGGAATGCGTCTGAAACTTTTCAGGAATCCAAGTCTTGGAGGCTGACGGTGCGGCACTTGCCACTTCAGCCGATGCAGCCACTTGTTCCAGCGCCACAGGGTCAATGGAGCTTTTCAGCTTATTGGCATACTTCCTGAGAAAGTGTGCTGCAAGCGGCATTCCCACTAATCCTTGGACCGCTAGAATCAGGGCTGGGATGGAAATGATATTGACCATCCCCATTTCCTTAAGCTTAGTAGAAGTTATGATGAAGGCAATGATTCCGCCGGTAATCGGCCCCGCAGATGCTACTGCAGCAGGGTATCCAAACATTGGTGGTACCAAAACAAGTAATAGAACAGTTGCTAACACCATACCAGATAAGGCGATAACGATGGCTTTCACCTGTCCCTTCAGAACTTTGAAGGGAATGATGGTCCCCATATGGATGATCAATGGGGCCACCATGACAGCGCCGAATGTTCCAAGCGTTGCTGTATCGAGGATGGTCTTAGGGAAGACGCCTGTCCATATGAGGACCAGATACCCCAACATGACCACTAAAAGCATGGGAACCCGCGCACGGGATAAAATCGATGCAGCTTCTCCTGCTGCTACTAACATAAGAACCAACATAACGGCTACCACCGGTTCACTCATAATATTCAGCCTCCTTCTAAGTATGTGTTTTGACGGCATGATTTTAGATAAAGCGAAGGCTGGCCTATGGTACAGTTCGTACGTGCCTGCCAGCCATCATCTGAAAAATTATACGAGCAGCGCCGCTTCTTTTTTCAGCGTGTTTTTCACATATTCTCCATCCTTCAATACGACCGCGATGTTGCGTGTATCCTCCAACGATGTAATATCCGCTAATGGGTTGGTTTTTGTAATGACCACATCTGCCAGTTTGCCAGCTTCAAGCGTACCGACTTTATCTTCCCAGCCAAGGCATTCCGCAGCCGTTTTGGTTGTGGCGACCAACGCTTCCATCGGAGTCATGCCGATGCCGCACATCAGCCCCAGTTCCCGGAGGTTCGTTCCGTGCGCCATGACGCCGGCATCCGTGCCCATTGCAATTTTCACGCCGGCTTTATAAGCCCTGGCGATGCTTTCTTTATGGAAGTGGATGACCTCTCTGCATTTTTGAACACCGTACTCCGGCATGGATCCATCCCTTTCAGCCGCTTCTAATACCGATACCGGCGCCAATAATGTCGGTACGAGGTATGTTCCTTTTTCCACCATCAATTCAATGGCTTCATCATCAAGGAAGATGCCGTGTTCAATGGAATGGATGCCTGCCCTTACAGCATTCTTGATTCCTTCTGCACCCTGGGCATGAGCCATGACCTTCAATCCTCTGCGATATTTAGCTTCCTGCACAATGACCTCAAGCTCTTCCTGGCTGTATTGAGTGAATTCTGGGTGATCCGTCGGACTCAGCACGCCTCCTGTTGCATGGACTTTAATAATATCCGCACCTGCTCTCAATACTTCCCGCGCCTTTTGACGGACTTGCTCCACCCCGTCGCAGACGCCGGCGGGACTTCCAGGATAGCCATGAAGCGTGATGTCCACTCCTGACCTCATCCATTGATCGCCATGGCCGCCTGTTGTGGTCAAAGGAGTAATGCTGATCTGCATCCGCGGACCTGCGACCACTTTGTTTTCAACTGCCTGTTTGACGCCGGCATCTGCACCGCCTGCGTCCCTTACCGTCGTAACGCCGGCATCCAGCGTCTTTTTCATATGATCGATCGCTTTATAGAACTGATAGGAAAAAGGCGTGGTCAGCTTCTCTTCCACTTTACCAACTTCAAACATGAGATGGACATGCGTGTCAATCAACCCCGGAAGAATATAGCCCCCTTGTGCATCCACCACTTCTACATCAAGTCCTGATACATCAAGCTCATTTTCCTTGCCAACCGCCTCAATGACCTGCCCTTTCAGCAGAACGGCCCCACCTTTGACTGGTTCTCCCCCATTGCCATCAATCAATGTTCCATTTTTAATCAACTTGTAGCTCATACATTTCACTCCTTCGATTAGTTTGATTATGTATTGCCTTAAGATGGAGAAAAACTGATTTGGTCACCTCTCTTTTCATGGCGGAAAATGCTATTGCCTTGTTGTTAAAGGATTCTAACATAGGAAAAACAAGATTTAAACAAGTTTTCTGATTTTTTAAAATAGTCAATAAATGGTGAAAGCGTGTTCATTTGCATGAGGACAAGGTTTATTAAGCCATTCGACATAGCGAAAAATTTTTTCGACAACCGAAATAATTCTCGATTTTTTTCAAAAAATTACTTGAGGTCAGGAAGGGTTTTGCAGTCAATACTAATCAGGATGTAGTGAACATCACTTTTCTTTGGGAGGTCATTTTTCATGCAAAACCGATTTAATCCAGGAACGCAGCCACAGGGCATGCCCTATCAGATGCCGCCACAGCAACCGCAAAATACCCAGTCTCAGAATATCCCGCCGCAGATGAATCATGGGGGCCATGAGATTTTTGACCTGCACGAAATCATCGCCGGGATGATTAATGTCCTGGACCAATATATGATGTTCAGGCTCTTCATCAAAGATCCGGAGCTTTTGGACATCTTGGACCGCCAATATCGGTTCATCCTTGATCAATACAACATCACGTGCGAATGCTTCACAACCGGGAAGGATCCATCACACCCTACACAGAGCTATAAAATGACTCAGACGCATGATGTGGTGTATGGAATCAAACCAACTCAACCAAAGAAGCCGAACCAATCCATCATGGAAATCCAGGATAAAGGAATTTCCGCACATATGCTGGGGCTGATCAAATCCACAGCCTCCCTGCTCACGATGACATCGGTCGAAGTTACAAACCCGGTAGTCAGACGTGTATTGGCAGACAGTGTACCAAACTTTATTGAAATGGCTTATGAAATTTTTCTTTATCAAAACAAGCATCAGTACTATCAAGTGCCGCAGCTTGCCCCTAATGATATGAACCAGATGACGAACAGCTATGTACCATTCACTGGCCAGCCGCAGATGCCAAACCCCGGCCAAATGAATGGCTACCAGCGATAGTTTTTACAGAACAGCCTGAAACGGGCTGTTCTTTTTTTATGCTGGAAAATGAAACCCCTTCCAATTCCCTATCCGCACCTCTCCTTTATCCCTATATTTTGAATTTGAGTACTAGTTAAAATTGTTCATTTTTGGAATTTTCAAACAAAATAAAAGGATTCTGCTTCTTTTTAAAGAAATTTCCATGAGGATAACCATTAGGAAAGGGAGGATTTCTTTGAAAAGAAAATGGAATAAAGCGGCCAAAGCAACGGCAGCAATCGCCATCAGTACTTCGATGCTGTTTCCGCTGGCCAGCAGCCATCAAGCAGCATTCTCGAATGTACATAACGTATTGGCGGCAGAAACCCAATCAGTCGATTCAGCTTATTTGCAGGAAGCATTCAAAAAAGCAGCAAAAGAATTCGGGGTCCCCGAAAATATCCTGTTGTCGGTTTCTTATAACATGACAAGATGGGAACAGCATAACGGGAAGCCGAGTACGTCCGGTGGATACGGCGTCATGCATCTGACGCAGATGGACGGGGCATCCGCCGATGAAAAAGGATTGGAGGAAGCCCATTCCTTCACCCCTTCCCCAAACTTGGATCAGCACATGCTTGATGAAGCAGCGAAGCTCATCAATCAAGATCCTGAAGCATTGAAGAAAGATGCTTTGCAAAATATCCGTGGTGCTGCAGCATTGCTGGCAAAGTATGCAAAGGAATCAATGGGAAGCGTGCCTAAGAAGGAAGCCGATTGGTACGGTGCGGTGGCGAAATACAGCGGCTCCAATGAGGAAGCAGCTGCGACCGATTTTGCAGACCAGGTATATGCCACGATTCAAAAAGGAATGGACCGTCATACACCTGAAGGGCAAGATGTTCAGCTCAAACCGGAAAATATAGCAGGCAACCGTGCCTCTGCAGAAAAATTCCACTTCCACAAAAGTACAAAGGATCCGCGTGCCGAGGTGCCAAACGGGGTAGACAGCCAGTTCATCCCTGCTTTCTACCAGCAATTGAGCGACAATCCGGGCAATTATACAAATTATGATGTAGGCGACCGTCCGAAGCTGGGCGGCGATATCCGCTATATCGTCATCCATGACACGGAAACGGAATACCAGCCGACCATTAATTTGTTCTCCCGTCCATACGGAGCTTCTGCACACTATGTCCTTCGTTCATCCGACGGACAGATTACGCAGATGATCCAGAACAAAGATGTTGCATGGCATGCCGGGAATTGGTACTTTAACATGCACTCCATCGGTGTTGAGCACGAAGGATATGCCGCGCAAGGAGCCGACTGGTACAGCGAGCAGATGTACCATGCTTCCGCGAAGCTTGTCCGCTATCTTGCTGAAAAATACGATATCCCAATGGATCGTGCACACATTTTCGGCCACAATGAAGTCCCTGGCCTTACTCCGTCGTCTCAGCACGGAATGCACTGGGATCCAGGCCCATTCTGGGATTGGGATCACTACTTTGAACTCATGGGTGCACCGGTCACACCAGCTCATGGTTCGAAAAGAGCCGTGACATTCAAACCGCATTTCGAAACGAATAAACAAGTGGTGGACGTAAACGATGGCAACATCCGAGAACATTCCACAAACTTCGTTTACTTATATCAAGAGCCAAGCTTTGACGCACCGACAATCGTAGATCCGGCTATGAGTGCAGCTCGACCGGATGAAGCGGCGAACTGGGGCAATAAAGCGGAAGCTGCCCAGACGTTTGCACTGGCAGACAGCAAAGGCGATTGGGATGCCATCTGGTATGGAGGCCAAAAAGCATGGTTCTACAATCCACATAACAAAAATACCGTTCCAGGAAATGTACAGACTCTGATTACACCGAAGGAAGGCAAAGATGCAATTCCGGTCTATGGCAGTGCATGGCCAGAAGCCTCTGCCTATCCATCCGATGTCGTGCCGAAATCAATCTTCCCACTGCAATATACCATTGAAGCAGGCCAGGTCTACGCGGCAGAGGAAAAAGTGAACGGCGACTATTACAATGCGAAAGTATTTACGTTAGACCCTTATGGCGTCCATAAGATGGTCTACGGCAAGGAAGAATATTACCGGATCCACTTCAACCACCGCTTTGCTTTTGTCAAAGCAGAAGATGTGGATGTCGTGAAAAGATAATTTGTTATAGTCAAAAAGACGTTCCTTTGTGGGGAACGTCTTTTTTTGGTATGGAGATGCATGCAAGTGCCTAGTGTCACCCCCCGACTTTTGTCGAAGTATGTCGGTGCAGATTGATTGAGGGGTATTTGGCGGGTGGCAAATGGCCAGTGGCGCATAAGAATAGGGGTTTGGCGCATTGGCCACCTGTGCCGGCGCATAGCTGAAAGGTTTTCGCGCATAGAGGACGGATTCCTGCGCATAGCCTTTCATTTTTCGCGCATAAAGCCTGTCAGGAGAGGGATTTCCACTTAAATGCCTCCTAATTTTCCTGGCTTGTTGGCTTCGGCTCACTTTTTTTGCCTCGTCCAGCACAAAATATCAAACAAAAAGGTGTTTACTCACAAACAAGATGCCGAATTGCTAGAAAACAGCCAACAAAAAAGACGTTCTCAGTCCGGAACGCCTATTTTGCCAATTTTCCAAATAAAAAGGATCTCTATGCAAGCCTCTTAAAGTTCTGTCCAAGGATCTCGTTCATATTGTGGACGGTAATGAACGCTTTGTGGTCGACACTGATGATGTAATGTTTAAGTTTAGAAAATTCTTTTCTGCCAAGGATCGTTGTGATGACTTCTTTTTCTTCAAAATTGTAGGCGCCTTTGGCTGTATGGATGGTTGCTCCTTTGCCAAGTTCCTGAACAATGTATGATCGGATCTCATTGCTGTACCTGCTGATGATGACGACCTCTTTGTTGGTATTGAATTTTTGCAGCATGTAGTCAATGACCAACCCATTCAAAATGACTCCGAAGAACGCATACATGCCGACTTTCGGGCCAAAGATGAATGTGGAAGACAATGCAATCAACAAATCAGAGAATAAGACGGCCTTGCCGATTTCAATGGAAAAATACTTATTTAAAATCATTGCGAGAATATCGGTTCCGCCTGTCGATGCCCTTTGGTTGAAGACGATGGCCATTCCTGACGCTGCGATGCATTGCCCGATAATCAGCTGGATCAAGATGTCATCGCTCAACGGATGGGAAAGCGGTGCGACTTGTTCGAGCCCCCAAACCATGCCGGACAAGGCAAAACTCGCGTAGATTGTTTTAGTCCCGAAGCTGAATCCAAGAAAGATGATGCCGATGATGAACAGAGCCACGTTGGCGATGATCATGAACACACCGATGGAAATCGAAGGCATGAGGTGATTCAGCACAATCGATAGACCACTGACTCCCCCAGTCGCTAAATGATTTGGCGATAAAAAGAAGTGGACGTTGATGGCGACCAGCAGTACTCCAAGATTAATATTGATAAATGTTAACAGCTTCTTTTTCATCCCTCATGACCTCCTTATCTATTTTATAAAATCCTTTGTTTTTCATAGCACAGACGCGATTATAGTAAGGATAAGAGCATATGTAAAGGGATAGAGCAGAAAAGAATTATTAAGAATTATAAAGGGCCTTCAATAATTGGAAAATTGAAATATGTCAAACAATAACCCGCGTCTTTTGACGGAATTGACGAACTTTTGAAAATCTTCATCTGTGTCCGGACGGCCCGCACGTGATATGATGGAAGTATCGATACGAAGGGAGATTGAGACATGAAAGAGGAATTGATTAAACGACTTACTACATACGTAAAAGTAGAAACGCAATCGGATGAAGAAAGCAGCACGTGCCCGTCCACGGAAGGGCAGCTCGTCCTTGCCAGAATGCTGGTCGATGAACTGAAAGAAATCGGCATGCAGGAAGTCACAATGGATGAAAACGGCTATGTCATGGCCACTCTTCCAGCGACATCTGACAAAGAAGGCGTTCCGACAATCGGTTTCCTTGCCCATGTGGATACGGCGACTGACTTCACTGGGAAAAACGTCAATCCGCAGATCGTGGAAGACTATAATGGCGAAGATATTGTATTAAATGAGGAACAAAATATCGTGATGTCCACGCATGACTTCCCTGAGCTTTCCGGCTACAAAGGCCATACTTTGATTACGACGGATGGGACAACGCTGCTTGGTGCGGATAATAAAGCTGGAATCACGGAAATCATGACAGCGATGAACTATTTGATTCAGCACCCTGAAATCAAGCATGGAAAAATCCGCGTGGCATTCACTCCGGATGAAGAGATCGGACGCGGACCTCATAAATTTGATGTAGAAGCATTCAATGCGGATTTTGCCTATACGATGGATGGCGGACCGCTTGGCGAGCTTGAATACGAAAGCTTCAACGCTGCGGCAGCTAAAGTGACGGTTAAAGGGAAGAACGTCCACCCTGGTACAGCGAAAAACAAAATGGTGAACTCAGCGAAGATTGCCATGGAATTCAATGGCATGCTGCCTGTTGAGGAAGCGCCGGAATCTACTGACGGCTATGATGGGTTCTATCACCTCAGCTCCATCAATGGAGATGTGGAAGAAACCAAATTGAGCTACATCATCCGTGATTTCGACCGGGAAAACTTTGAGGCGAGAAAAGCGGAAATGAAGCGAATTGCAGGTGAGCTGCAGGCGAAGTATGGAAAAGAGCGCATTCAGCTTGAAATGAACGACCAGTACTATAACATGAGAGAAAAAATTGAACCGGTCATGGAAATCGTCGATACGGCTTATGCAGCAATGAAGAAGCTCGATATCGAGCCGATCATTAAACCGATTCGCGGCGGCACAGACGGCTCCCAGCTCTCTTATATGGGACTGCCAACGCCGAATATATTCACTGGCGGAGAAAACTACCACGGCCGCTACGAATACATCTCCGTGGACAATATGATCAAAGCAACCAACGTCATCATCGAAATCGTCCAGCTCTTTGAGCAAAAATAAAATAACACGTACCAACAACAAGTGCCAGTCACGCCCCGATTTTTTTCGGGGCGTGACTGGCACTTTCGTGTCGTTTACAGGATGCCCATCCATACTTTGATGGCTGTGACTGTGATGAGAATGGCCAGAATGATTTGCAGTGTCCTGCTATTCATTTTTTTGCCTGCTTTCACTCCTAGTGGCGAAGCGATCAGACTGGCGACGACCATGATGATGGATGGAAGCAATTCTACCTGTCCCGTCGAGATCTTTGCTGTAATCGCTCCAATGGATGAAATGAATGTGATGGCAAGCGATGAAGCGATAGTCATGCGGGTAGGGATCTTCAAAACGACCAGCATGATTGGTACAAGCAGGAATGCTCCGCCTGCTCCGACAATCCCTGCACTGATTCCCACGGCAAAGGCAAGCACTGCAGCGAGCCATTTATTGAACGTCACTTCTTCATTCGGAACATCTTCTGCTCCCTTTTTAGGAATGAACATCATGACCACGGCAATCAATGCCAGTATTCCATACACTAAATTGATTCCATCTTCAGTGAATCCCCTTGACATGAAGCCCCCTATGAAACTCCCGCTCAAGATGCTGATCCCCATGTAAGCAATCAGTTTTTTATTTAAGAAACCGCCTTTGCGGTACGCCCAAACTCCCCCGACTGTAGCGAAAAACACCTGTATCGCGGTAACTCCGGATACTTCATGGGCAGTAAAATGCGCGACGCCGAGCATGGCCGGGATGAATAACAGCATCGGGTAGTTGATGATCGATCCACCGATTCCAAGCATCCCTGAAATGAACGACCCGACAAACCCGATTAAAAAAATAGTAATTATGAATGTCAAATCCATGATGCACTCCCTCCCTGAGGCTGCAGCAGTTCAATAAAATAGCCTGTAATGAAGGGAAGCCCTAAGCTTCCCTTTTCTTCACTGCTATCAGCGAACTGCACAGCGGTTTGGTCCGATTTCCATTTCACGCTGCTGTTCTTCATCCGGGCTGATTTTACCCATGTTCGTTTCGCGGATTTCCTGGTAAGCATTCGGCTGTGGAGGAAGGTTCTCTGTTACGAGCTTTCTGAACTCTTTTTCACTTTCAATGTTCAAGCCATGGTTTTTCGCGAAAAGCGTACCAAGTTTTTCTGATACTGTACCATCGTCATTCAATTCATCGATAATCATGAAGTGAGCCGGAAGTACAAGAAGCTCATCTGAAAGCTCTTTATAGCGCTTATAAAGCGTTTCGCGAAGATCAGCAACCCAATCCTCTGCCATACCCGCAAGATCGGGGCGGCCAATGGAATCGATGAAGAGAATATCGCCGGATAGCAAGTATGCTTCATCTACCACAAAGGAAGTGGAGCCGATTGTGTGTCCTGGAGAATACAGTGCTTGAATGGCAATAGTCGTATTGCCCACTGTCACTTCTACTCCATCTTCCAACGGTTCATAAGAGAATTTCACTTCTGTTGCATCCTTTGGCGGCAGCCAGTAAGCTGCACCTGTTTGCTCAGCAATTTTTCTGCCTCCGGAGATGTGGTCTGCGTGAAGGTGTGTATCGAACACTTGAGTGATTTTTGCACCGACGCTCTCAGCGAATTCTGTATACACATCTGTCATTCTTACTGCATCAAACAATGCCGCTTCTCCTTCAGAAACCACCATGTAAGACAGGCAGCCTTTTCCGATGCGTACAAATTGATACATTTCGCCGCCGTTTTTCAAATCTCCTACTTTTACAGGCTCTAAGTGTTCACTCCATGCTTTCATTCCGCCTTGAAGGTAAGCAACATCCTTGCCTGCCTCAGATAGCATTTCCGCTATCATGACAGAAGATCCTTCCTTCGCACATACGACGAGGATTTCTTTATCTGTTGGAAGCTGGTCTAAAATTTCTTCAACTCCGTCGAGCAAATCGAAATATGGGATATTTAGATAATCAAAGTTTTCCCCTTCGATTTTCCAATCCTTAAAATCCCCTTCATTACGAACATCCAAGATGAAAAAAGCTTCTTTGTTGAATACCTTTTTCGTTACTTCTTTTGAAGTCATTGCACGAATAGTCACGCCTTATTACCCCCTTAGGTATTATTCTACTTAAAATTTTTTGTTTTTTTTTCGATTATCCATTAATAGAAGTTGTTTCGCCAGTCCATTGGCTCATGCCAGGGACTACATTGATGACGTCTTTGAAGCCTTTTTCCGTCAATTTCTGTGCAGCCAAGTCACTGCGGTTGCCTGTGCGGCAAATGACGTATACTTTTTTGCTGCTGTCCAACTCCCCTGCTCTTTCTTCCAATTCCCCTAAAGGAATGGATACAGCACCGGGGATATGATTGAATGCATACTCAGCTGATTCGCGTACATCAAGGACAATGATATCGTCATTTCCTGCAGCTGCAGCGACTTCTTCATTTGTTGCTGTATGAGGATGCTTTTTCTCTTCTGCTTCTTCACCGCTTGATTTACGGATGTAATGCTTTAACACATCATCTTCTTCAATTGTGCCTAAATATTGGTGGCCAGTGCTTTCTGCCCATGCTTTGATATCCGCTTTAGAACCTTTATCCGTTGCAAGGACTTCAAGTACTTGACCTGGCTCCATGCCATTCATGGATTTTTTCGTTTTAACGATCGGCATCGGACAAGCAAGCCCTTTGGCATCAAGTACAAGATCTGTTTTAATCGTATTGGTCATTTCATTAACCTCCTGTAGTTTACCTCTTGGGGTATTTGTGTCGGTAAAATAATTAGGCTGTTCTCGTGAACTTCGTTGTTAAAATCTTAATGCCGATTTTAACGTGAAGATACCTATTTTGCGTGTTGAAATGGAGTATCCAGGCTCTTTTCGAGTTGAAAAGAGCCCAAAATTATTCGGTCTTTCCTTCCCAATCGAGCATGCCGCCAGCCATGTTAATTACGTTATAACCTTGTGATTCCAAGAACTGTGATGCACGGCCGCTTCTGCCGCCAGAACGGCAAACCATTACATACTCTTTGGATTTATCCAATTCATTCATGCGGAATTCAACTAACCCCAATGGGATATTGACTGCTCCAGGAATTTTCCCTGCTGCTACTTCGTCTGTTTCACGCACGTCAATGATGTTTAACGTCTTGCCTTCGTTCAACTGAGTTTCTACTTCTTTCGCTGTCATTGTTTTCATGATTACACATCCTCCTTAAAGTTTATAATTTATCTCCAGGCGCTTACTCCGCCTTTTACGTTTGTTACGTTTGTAAAACCTAGTTTCTTAAGCAATTTGCTCGCTTTTTGGCTTCTCATTCCGCTTTGGCAAATGACGACAACCTCTTTATCCTTGGAAAGGCTGCCTGCTTTTTGAGATAGCTGATGCAATGGGATGTTTTTAAATCCCGGGATATGATAGCCCTTGAACTCTCCTTGAGTCCTTACATCAATAAATTGTTTGTTTTTATCATTTAATTCATTTTTCAATTGGGCTGCTGTAATATGATGAATTCCTTTTGCCGGAATGATTCTTTGCAATAAAAAGAAGATGATGATTGCTAGGATGATATAGTTTAAATACGTCATTTTGACCCCTGCCTTAGATAAATAAGTTTACGTTCCCATCTTCTGCATCAGCCAGATATGCTGCTACACCGGCATATTCAATGCCTTCTAAAAGTTCTTCCTGCTGAAGCCCCAATAAATCCATCGTCATAGTGCAGGCAACAAGTTTCACTTCTTGCTCCTGAGCCATTTCAATTAGCTGCGGCAATGTCATAGCATTATGCTTTTTCATAACATCCTTGATCATTTTCGGACCAAATCCTGCAAAATTCATTTTAGAAAGGCCCATTTTATCTGCACCGCGGGGCATCATTTTACCAAACATCTTTTCCATGAAGCCTTTTTTCAACGCAAGTTTTTCGTCTTTTCTTAAAGCATTCAATCCCCAGAATGTATGGAAGATCGTCACTTCGTGGTCATAGGCCGCTGCACCATTGGCAATGATATAGGCTGCCATCGCTTTATCGTAATCTCCGCTGAACAATACAATCGTTGTTTTTTTCGTCTCTGTCATGTAAATCCTCCTGGATGTCTGTCTTGATTAGCCTTTTTTGATGTAAAACGTCAATACGCCGTCTTCTTCTTTGTAATCAAGCATTTCGTGGCCTGTAGAAGCTGCCCATGCTGTCAAATCGTTTTTCGCGCCTTTGTCAGTTGTAAGAACTTCTAAAATTTGACCTGATTCAATTTCATTCATTGCTTTCTTTGTTTTAACGATCGGCATTGGACAAGCCAAACCTTTTGCGTCTAGTACTTTATCTGAAATCATGTTGTATTCCTCCTAAGTTTTATTACCCTATGGGGTATAATAGTAACGAAAATAAAAATGGGTGTCAACCCGTTTATCATTATCTGCTTTTTACAAGCAGGTTAATAGCTTCATTCATTAGTTCTTCCTGTGTCTTATCCTCTGCATTTTCAGGATTCTGAATGCATTCAATCAAATTGGAGCCGACAACCAAACCGATGGTGCGATCCAAGGCAGTCCGGGATGCGGATAACTGAGTAATGACCGATTTACAGTCATCTTCTTCTTCCATCATTCTTAAAATGCCCCTGATTTGTCCTTCAATTCTCTTGAGCCGGTTCTTCATCTGGTCATTATACATCATGCACGTATCCCCCCTTGTTCTTTAAAATGATTTTGCGCTTCAACAATCCCTATTGTATACCCCGCTAGGTATATTGTCAACAGATAATTTAATTTTATGTGTTGTTCTATTTTCTTAACTTCCCTATTCTTAAGATAAGCTGTTTTCGTAAACTTTGTTGTTAAAATCTTAATGCCGATTTTAACGTAAAATAACTATTTTCGCGTTGAAATAGAGTATCCAGGCTCTTTTCCAGTTAAATTTTCTGCATTGATGGCATAGATTATCCAGTTTTAATACTTAAAGCAACAAGCTTTGAGAAAAGAGCCTTAAGATAAGAAGGGAAGTGTTTATTTATATGATAAAAAAGGAAAATTGTCCGCTTTGCTCCGTGCATGACGACCCGGATCAGAATATCATTTTCGAAAATCAATCTTGCTATTTTATTCAGCATAACATACACCAGGGGGTACTGGAAGGGAGCGGGCTCATCATTCCAAAAGCACACCATGAAGACGCCTTTGCTTTGACAGAAGAAGAATGGGCGGATACATACGATCTACTGCAAAAGGCTAAAACCTATCTTGACCAAACATACTCTCCAGACGGCTATACCCTTGGGTGGAATGTCGGAAAAGTATCCAATCAGGAAATACCCCATGCCCACCTGCACGTCATCCCCCGCTATCATGATGAGCCATTAGCAGGAAAAGGCATCCGCTACTGGCTGAAGCAGCCTGAAAACAAACGCGGCCTATTAGGTTAATGAATCAGAAAAAGGCTCACCCGCCTACTTGCGGATGGGCCCTATTAATAAAATATACCTATACCGCTATCCCTTCCACTTTTGAGAGCGGATTCGGACTCGGCTTGCCGAATAGATATCCTTGGAAAAGCTGATAGCCATTTTGCTTCAGCCAATGGAAATCCTCTTCTGTTTCAACGCCTTCCGCCAATGGGACAGCCTCTACATCTAAAGCAGCCTTCAGAAACTTCATGGCCATTGCTTGCTTCGCTTCGTCTTTTGCGACGCCTTGCACATATTTCATATCAAGCTTCATGTAGTTTGGGGACAATTCCTCCAATGCTTCCAATGTACTGAAGCCTTCTCCCACATCGTCGAGGGCGTACTTAAATCCTTTTTCCTTATAATAGGACAGGATGCGCTTCAGGTGGTTCAAATCCTCAACTTGTTCGGATTCCACTACTTCAAACACAAACATTGATGGATCGATTCCTAGTTCATTCGCGAGGCTCACAGTGGATCTCAAGCAAAATTCAGGCGAATAAATGGCAGTCGGAATAAAGTTGATAAAGGCCTTCTTATTTAAACGGGCCGCATATCGAACTGCTGTCATCCTACACACCCGGTCCAGCGCATACAATCGGCCCCTTGTCTTGGCAGCTGAAAATATTTCGTTCGGGTAAATCATTGAACCATCTTCCCGTTGAAACCTTGCCAAGAGTTCATAAGCTTCGATATTCAAATCCCCATCAATGATTGGCTGATAAAAGCATGTCACCATACCTTTCCGGATGACTTCATCAATCCACTCTGCCGATAGGATAGGCTCGACCATCTTAATCGGCTTCCACTCCTCCTGGTTCATTCGGAAGAAGATGCTTTCCGAATCCATGTGGTCACGGCAGAAATCATAAAAGTCTTTGATTCCATCCTCATCCATGATCCATCCCTCAGCTGTTGTCTGAACCAAAATGCCCCTGCGATTAAAATATTCCAAAACCATCTTCTCCATCGATTGGTTCTGATCTTCATTTATCTTTATTTCGAAAATTAATTCATCTGTACTGCAGCCCTTGCAACCCAAACTCGGCCACCTCCGTATTTTTCTATACCTACACAATATTTCCAACAGAAACGTTTGTCCAATAAAAGCACTTAAAACAGATTGACTATTGACAATTTTCTATAAAAAATTCATAATATTTTCTTTCTGATACGGAAGTCAGGATTTTAGCCAAATTTAATGCCGGCCCCGCTCAACTTTACCAGTGAGCAGGGCCGGCTATTTCTTAAGAAAAAAATGCAGCCTCCCTTTCCTTGGGAGACTGCATTTTGTACGAAAATCAATTAAACCAATATCAGCCACAGCAGCATCGTAAAGATTATGGTCGTAATCCCTTGAAGCAATGTTGCCATTGTCTGAGCCTTATATGCATCCGTCACTTTCATTCCGCTGAATTGAGTAATGACCCAGAAGAAGCTGTCATTAACATGGCTGACTGTCATAGCACCAGCACCTACTGCCATTACCACCAAAGCCAATGGTACAGCTCCTTCAATTCCCATTGCTGGAAGCATCGGAGCAATTAAAGATGATGTAATGACCAGTGCAGCAGTTGAAGATCCCTGAGCAGTTTTTAATGCTGCAGCAATAAGGAAGGGAACAAGAAGGAACATTGCTCCTGTAAAAATATCTGCGGATGCCCATCCCTGTATGGTATCGGCAATCGGAGTAGCTTTAATGACTCCTCCAAAAGCTCCGCCTGCCCCCGTAATTAATAGGATTGGAGCAGAATCGGTAATCCCTTTTCCTATCCATCCTGTCATTGTCTCTTCATTGAAAGCTGGAAGCAGGGCAAAAGAAGAGAAAACGCCGATAATCAATGCGACAAGTGGAGATCCGATGAATACCAGCACTTCCGCCAGCTTTCCATCCCATTCAAGGAATTGAACAATTGAGCCTAATGCAATCAAGACAATTGGAAGGACAATGGGTAGAAAAGATTTGAAGGTGGAAGGAAGTTTTCCAAACGATTTGACGATATCTTCATAATCCATTTGTTCACTATCTTCCTCTACCTCTATCTTTCCGCCTACCTTTACTGCCCAGATATACCCGACAACCACAGCTGGAATGGCTGTAATAAGACCAATAAGAATGATAGTACCTAAAAAATTCGATGCCCCGATATTGCCTGCAGCCGCTATTGGTCCAGGTGTCGGGGGCACAAGTGTATGAGTCGCATACAAACCCGTAGCCAAAGCTACAGACATTGAGGCAACCGCTACATTTGCCCGTTTAGCCAATGCTTTTTTCAAACTGGTAAGAATGACAAATCCAGAATCACAAAAAACAGGAATGGAGACAATATATCCTATGATAGACATGGCTAGTTGAGGTCTTTTAGGTCCAACCACTCTTAGTACAACCTCTGCCATCCGAAGTGCTGCCCCTGATTTTTCAAGGATCGTCCCTATGATGGTTCCTGCCACTATGACGATACCAATATAGCTCATCAGACCGCCGAATCCATTATTAACATTCTCAACTACTTTCGATAATGGCATTCCTGAGGCAATTCCAATAAAAAACGCCCCAAGCAAAAGAGATAAAAACGGATGAAGCTTGAACTTCGCTGTGGCGATGACAACCAGTAATACACCAATGACTAAAATCGCAATTAACATCGTATTCCCCCTATAAAATATGATCCAAAAATTTCTCCCCTGACTCGCCTTATACTATTTTGTTTTAGACGCTAGGTAGGTCCTAAACACTTGTTCTGCTGAAAATTCCAGCAGCTCAGAACCTTTTTCCATCGCTTCATTCAGATTCATGGGCCCGTCCACAATACTATGGATGCTTGTAATCCCATGCGAATACAACTCTTCAATACCGCGGCCAACCGACCCTGCCAAAGCAATTACTGGGATCCCTTGTTTCTGAGCCTCCTGCGCAACCCCCATTGGCGTCTTGCCAAAAATCGTTTGAGAATCGATTTTCCCTTCCCCCGTCAAAACAAGGTCCGCCCCTGAGAGTTTTTCCTTCAATCCAGTCTGCTCAATGACAATATCAATTCCTCTCCTCATTACAGCAGGGAAAAACGCCTGAAAAGCCCCTCCTAATCCGCCTGCAGCACCCGCACCCGGTCGATCGTGGAGTTTGATGCCTGTTTTCTCCTGCACAAGATCGGCCCATTGTGTCAGGTATTGATCAAGAAGCTCTGTCATTTGGGGATCTGCGCCTTTTTGAGGACCGAACACTCTCGAAGCACCATGCGGCCCAATTAACGGGTTTTGTACATCAGAAGCAATGATAAACTCTGCATCAGCAATTCTTCGATCAAATTTACTATCATCGATGGAATGTATGTCTTTCAAGGCTTGACCGCCTCTTCCGACTTCTTCCCCATTTGAATCCAGCAATTTCATCCCCAATGCCTGCAGCATTCCGATGCCGCCATCATTAGTGGCGCTCCCGCCTATAGCCAAAATCATCCTTCTGCACCCATCATCCAATGCTTTTTTTATTAGTTCCCCTGTGCCGAATGTTGAGGTAATCATAGGATTCCTCTCATCTCGGAGTACCAAATCCAGCCCCGAGGCACTGGCCATTTCAATAACACCCGTTTTTCCATCGTCTAATAGACCATATGCAGCTTTGACCATTGTATGCAATGGACCATGGACATCCACTTCAATCGCTTTTCCGTTGACTGCCGAAATAAGACTGTCCATTGTCCCTTCGCCGCCATCCCCTACAGGGATAAGCATTACATCGGCATCAGGCATGACTTTCTTAATTCCTTTTTCCATCGCAGCGGAGGCTTGCAATGCTGACAAACTCCCCTTAAAAGAATCCGATGCAATGACGATTTTCACTTACACCCACCACCTTTAAAGCGCTTTCATGCTTTTATTATAAAAATAGACCAAAAGAAAGGCATCGTTCAAATCATACAAAAAACACCTATAATTTTACTGAATTTTTAGTTAATATAAACATATAGAATATGTTTGGAGTGGATTAAATGCTCACACATGAATTAGCGAATGAAATCGTAAAACAAACAATGATCAGATTGAATAGAAATATTAATATCATGAACCATACTGGAACTATCATCGCTTCAGGAACAACCGAACGAATCGGACAGCTCCATGAGGGTGCACTGGAAGTAATAAAAACAGGCAAAACCCTCGTTGTTGATAAAAGTAATCTTTCTAAATGGAAAGGATCTCTTTTTGGGGTTAATCTGCCAATCGAATTCCAAGGAAAAATCATCGGGGTTATCGGAATCACAGGGGAGCCTGAAAAAACCATGGAGTTTGGTGAATTGGCCAAAATGATAACTGAAATGATGCTGAATCAATCCTTATGGGCTTCACGTCTTGAATCCAAACAAAGAATGAAGGAATTGATATTTGAAGATTTACTTCTGGGGAAGACACATGAGGAATCTGCTGAGCGAAGGCAAAACGCCATCCATATTCAACTAACTCCTCCTTTTCTTGTGATTGTCTTAGAAATTGGCGAAACAGTGTTTAATAAATTGAAAATCATCGAGTTCCTGGAAAATATTTTAGGCGAGAAGAAATGTCTGATTGGATTTTTAAATGTTAACAAACTGTTTATTCTTTTTTCCGGCTTGAAAGAAGAACTGCTAAGGAAGAAAATAGAGGAAATATCAGGACTTCTTCGTATGAGAGAGATTCCCTCCAGAATTGGAGTAGGAACGATAGAAGAAGAAAAAATAAAAATTAAGGACTCCCTCAAAAATGCTGAATCTGCTTTAAAGTTTGGAGACAACGAGAAGGATTTGACCTATTTCAATGAGGTAGAGGTCATGTCTTTATTAAGCAGGATACCGGAGCATCATAAGCATTTATTTTCTAAAAGAATTATGGGACATATACCCGAGAAATGGATCAAATCATTAGAAACGTATTTTGAGTGTGATATGAATTTAGCTGAAACGGCAGAAAGGCTTGGGATACATAGAAATACACTGATTTATCGATTGAAGAAAGTGAAGGACGATACTGGCTATAACCCTCAGACGTTTCATGATGCCACAGCATTACAGCTTGCATTTTGGATAAACCAGATAAATAAATAAAGTGGGCGGAACGATCCGCCCACTTTATTTATTCGTAAAATTCGCCGGCATAACTACGGCGATGACTTCTCCTTTTGCACAGCACTCATCTGCTGCCCACACTTCTACATCTACTTTAAATTTCTTAGGATGGATTTCCTCGACGGAACCGATTGCCTTCAGCGGTGTACCTTGGGGAGTCGGACGTAAAAAATCCACTTTCAAGGAACCGGTGACAAATCTCGGAGGCTCTGTCCCATCCCCGATTTCATGTCCATTTTTCCGATGAAGGGCTATTGCCGCTGAGCCAGTTCCATGGCAATCAATCAAAGAAGCAATGACGCCTCCATACACAAATCCCGGGATTGCAGTATGTTCAGGTTCCGGCGTGTAGATTGTAATGGTTTGATCTCCATCAAGCGCCGTCCGGAAATGATGGCCATCTTCATTCATCCTTCCACATCCAAAGCACCACGCAAACTCCTCAGGGTAATCATCCTGTATGGCTTTAACAATTTTCTCTTCCATTTCACCCACCCCTTTTTCAGAATAGTATAACATATTTTTCACGATTGTTCTGATCACGTCATTCTAACCACTCGCCTACTATTTTTCTTAGAGCAGGTTTAAATTTCACCACTACGGGAAAACGTATGAAAGTCCAACTGAAATTTCAGGAGATACTTGAAGATTCTTTACAAAAAAGCATAACTTTTTTACTATTCTAAAAAAACAAAATTTAGGGTATTTTGAATCAATTGGTTAATAAAGACTGTTATATATCAATTACCAACAAATGTTTTTGACATTACACACAAATTAAAATATTATATTACTAGATTAAGGAGGTAGGGGTATGATTGAACTAAATAAACAGAAAATTGCGGATAGTGTACCTCAAAGAGGTTTCTTCGGACATCCTAAAGGTCTATTCACTCTTTTCTTCACTGAATTTTGGGAGCGCTTTTCTTACTATGGGATGAGGGCCATCCTCATCTACTATATGTATTACGAAACAACAAAAGGCGGCTTGGGACTTCCTGAGCAAACCGCTTTAGCCATCATGTCCATCTATGGATCCCTCGTATATATGTCTGGGATCATCGGCGGATGGGTCGCTGATAGACTAGTCGGAACAGCACGGTCAGTCTTCATCGGAGGAATATTGATTATGCTTGGACACATCGCACTTGCGATTCCTGGCAGCATTCCAATGTTCTTTGCTTCGATGGTATTAATCGTATTAGGTACAGGTATGTTGAAGCCGAACGTTTCAACAGTAGTAGGAGATCTTTATGCACCGGGCGATGACCGCCGCGATTCTGGTTTCAGCATCTTCTATATCGGAATTAACTTAGGTGCATTCATTGCGCCGCTAATTGTCGGAACAATCGGAATGAAATACAATTTCCACTTAGGTTTTGGACTTGCAGCTATCGGTATGTTCCTAGGATTAGTTGTATTCATGATCACGAAAAAGAAAAACATCGGACTTGCAGGATCTTATGTGTCCAATCCATTGGCGCCTAAGGAAAAGAAAATTGTATGGTCCAGCATTATCGGCGGTGCCATCTTGCTTGGCATCATCCTGGCTGTAACAATCCCAGCTGGTATTCTAACTCTTGACGGGTTCATTAACATTGTCGGAATTCTCGGTATCATCATTCCAACGATTTACTTCATCGTAATGTATACAAGCAAGAAAACAACGGCTGATGAACGTTCACGCGTTATTGCCTACATCCCGCTCTTCATTGCGGCAGTTATGTTCTGGGCAATCCAGGAACAAGGGTCTACAATCCTTGCAGCATATGCGGACAAGCGCACACAGCTTGACTTTGCTGGAATTCATATTTCTCCAGCTTGGTTCCAATCACTGAACCCGCTGTTCATCATCGCATTTGCACCAGTTTTCGCTTGGCTATGGGTCAAGCTCGGCAAACGCCAGCCATCCATTCCAGCTAAATTTGCATTCGGTATCTTGTTTGCAGGTATCTCTTTCCTAGTTATCCTGCTTCCTGCTTACTTTGGCGGAGATGATTCCCTTGTAAATCCATTATGGCTTGTATTGAGCTACTTCATCGTCGTTCTTGGAGAACTATGCTTGTCTCCAGTGGGACTTTCAGCAACAACAAAGCTTGCGCCTGCAGCTTTCTCAGCACAAACAATGAGCTTATGGTTCTTGGCAAGTGCGGGAGCTCAAGCATTGAATGCACAGCTTGTTAAGTTCTATACACCAGAAAATGAAATGACTTACTTTGGAACAATTGGTGTTGCTTCCATCGTACTAAGCTTGATTCTTTTCGCATTAACTCCAAAAATCAGTAAAATGATGAGAGGCGTCCGCTAATCGGATGCTTCATTAAAAGAATTCCCCCGGCTTCCTGAAGCTGGGGGATTTTTTTCATAAGAAAACAGCCTATAGACAAAATAAGGGAAATCAACGCAGCTATTATGATACTATCAAATATATATGAACAGGATTTTAACGGATTTAGGAGGAATCAGCTTCATGGTTCAAATCATTACGGACAGCTCTTCAGACTTGCCAAAGGAATTATTGGATCGATATAACATCACAGTTGTCCCTCTTTCGGTGCGAATTGATGAAAAGGAGTACCTGGAAGGGGTCAACCTGAATCCTGAGCAGTTTTTTGAAAAAATGTTTGCATCGGATCAGCTGCCGAAAACGTCGCAGCCGTCCCCTTCTGTATTTGCAGATGTGTTTGAAGAATTAAAATCCAAAGGAGAACTTTTATGCCTTACGATTTCTTCCGGATTAAGCGGGACCTATCAATCAGCTTGCATGGCAAAAGACCTTACAGAAGCCAATGTTGAAGTGTTTGACACCCTTGGAGGGTCACTTGCCCACGGCATCTTGATTCTAAAAGCCGCTGCTCTTGCTGAACAAGGTCTGGAACGGGCAGCAATCCTGAAAAAACTTCACGAATGGCGGGAAGATATGAAAATCCTCATTCTCCTGGATACGCTTGAGAATGTCGTGAAAGGCGGGCGCCTCAGCAAGTTTCAAGGCTCAATTGCAAAAGTGCTTAATATCAAAGTGATATTAGAAGGAATTAAAGGGGAAATTGAAGTAATCGAAAAAATCAGGGGACAGAAAAAGTTCCTCAAACGATCTCTTGAGATGATCGGGGAGCGCCGCACAGACTTTTCGGATACTATCTTCGGCATTACCCATACAGGGAATGTAGAGGATGCAGAATACATGAAAAAAGAAATCCAATCCCTCTACAACCCGAAAGAGGTCATCATTCATTATATGGGTGCCACTATGGGGACCTACGCAGGGAAGAATGGGATGATTGTTTCTTTTATATAAAAAAATGGCGACCCCAGCGGCCGCCATTTTTGTTATTGTTTTTTTGTCTGCGGCGGCTCTTCCAGCCATCCATTCTTGATCATGAGTTTTGCACCTCTATGGGCATATTCAAAAATGTCCTTCATGAAGATGGCCATTTTGGCCGGCAGATCATTCCGCAGGCTAAAGGAAGTCCCCAAGGAGTTGCCGCCTAAGGAGAAGCTGCAGAAGAGGCTGACACAATACATCATGATCTTATCAGAGAAAGGCGCCGCCGTTGATGATGTAACATTTCCGCCAGGTGGAGAGGGAACTGGAACATCATTTTCGAGCATGATTTCACTCATTTCTTTCACGATGGATTTAGCAAGCTCTGCCCCATTTTTAAAATATTTGCTGACTGCAGGCTCCTGGGCGCATTGAGCAAACCCCATGATCATATGCATCCCCACCACATTGGATTCGATACCGTGGTAAATATGTGCGAGTTCTACCGTATTGAGCGTTCGTTTCTCCTTAAATGGAGAAAGTCCCGATAAATAGTTTTCATGCTTGACGAATTCCACCGAATTATCTACAGATACGTATGGTGACCTTGTGAGAAGCCCTTTTTTCAATAAATAACGGGTGCATTGCTCGTAGCACTGCTGTGTCACTTGAGTCAGCTGCCTCATCATAAGGATGATATCCTCACGGTAGGACATCGTGATATTCACCGTATGCATCGCCATGCTTATTTCCTTGACCATCCGGAGGAACATGATATCAAATCCGTTGTCATAGAGCTTTGGAACGCCGATATTGACATCCTCGCTCGTAAATCCAACGGGGATCGGTATTCCTTCCGATTGGAATATGTTTTTGATTTTATCTACGTATGGGCTGACATCTCTTGCAAGGTCCGCCATAATCTTTTGTGCTTCAGCATCATCTGCTTTTTCAATAAAGTAGTCGAGCATCCTCAGGACCATTGTTTTTTGCTGATAGGTGATCCAAAGCACCCCGATTTCGGACGATGTAATCGAAGGTCTTTCCGGCATGATGATTCCTCCAAATCCTTTTCAAACTTAGACGTATACTTTAGTTTGAGCAGGAAAGAGAAAAACGATTCATTTTTTCCAAAAATGGGTTCTACTTGCCGATCAGATTGTAGGCTGCATCGTACAGCCTTTTCGTCTCGGTATACCGCGCCGCCTTAGACGGTGCTCCAAGTATAACGGAAATCAGCCGTGTCCCATCTTTTTTCACGGTTCCTGCAAAGCAGTATCCTGCTTCATCCGTAAAGCCGGTTTTCAGTCCGTCCACGCCAGCATAACCAAGGTCGTGTTTGTTTATCTTTGGCAGCATCCAATTCGTATTTGTATACCTATGGTCCCCGAAGGTTACGGATGATTGTTTCATCACATCTAGTATTTCAGGGAATTCCTTCAGTAGTTCCATTGCCAGCAATCCGATATCATTCGCTGACATCACGTTGGTATCGTTTGGCCCGCCGGTTGTGTAATAGTCGCCTAGGTCCAGATTGCTCAGGCCTGTACTGTCAACAAAATGAGTTTCCGTGAGACCCAGCTGCTGCGCTGTCTTGTTCATTTCGGCGACGAAATTCTTTTCGCTGCCAGAAACAGTCTCAGCCAGTGCAATGGCCGCTTCATTTGCGGATCTGATGGCCATTCCCTCATACAATTCACGCACCGTGTAAGGCTTTCCTTTTTCCAAGTGAATCGATGCAAAACCGGGATGACTGGAGATCGCATATGCGTAATCACTGATCTTGATGGATTGATCCCATTGGATTTCCCCTTTTTTGATTGCCCTCAAAACCAGCAGTTCTGTCATCATTTTCGAAATGCTCGCCGGCGGCAGCGACTCGTGGATATTCTTTTCATAAAGGATGCTGCCATCCTTTGCGTTCAGGAGGAGGACAGACTTCCCTTGAATCCCCATATTGGGCAAGGTAATTTTCTTCTTCGCTTCTTCCTTTGGCTTCTTATGGCTGGATACAGCAGCCGTGTGGCTTTTTGACTTACCCTTATCCTCCGTCCCACTCTTAATGGCATAAAAGGAACCCGCTAATACAACAGCGAGCACCCCTACAATCATCCATTTGTAAAGCTTCATTGTTGTCCCCTGCCGATCTTAATAGAATATCTTTCATTAAATAGCAAAGGGGCGTAAATGACAAGCAGTCTTACTTTTAACTACAAAAAAACACCTCGTTAAAGGTGTTTTTCTGCTTTACTACCGTTTATCTTTCCACTTGTTCGCCATTGAAGACTTTTACATCAAGAGGGGCAGCAAGGAATTCCTTGGCTTTCCCGGTGAAGGCAGTGAAGTGTTCACTTGCGTTGTGTGCTGCTACAGCTTGTCCGTCTTTCCATAGTTCTACCATTGTAAAGACATTTTCGTTTTCTGTATCTTGATAAAGTTTATAGGAAACATTTCCGCTTTCTTCCCTTGATGCTTGGATCAAAGGCTTTATTTCATTCAGAAATGTTTCTTTCTTATCAGGATTGATTGTAAGACCGGCATGGATGATGATCATAATGTTTCTTCCTCTCTGTAATGAATAGATTTATTTCCACTGTGCGACTTTATTGATTGGCAAGCGGACAGATGGATGGCCGCTGTCAGCTGCTTTCCCCATGGAAATGAGCATGACTGGAACATAGCGGTCTTTATCTAGTCCGAACGCTTCCGCAATTTGATCTTTTTCATAGCCGCCGATTGGGTTTGTATCATAGCCATGTGCACGTGCTGCAAGCATGATTTGCATGGATACAAGTCCTCCGTCTACCAAAACGACGTCCCTCATATCTTCTCTTGAGATGGTATTGAAGTAGCCTGAGAAAGAAGTCAGGATGTTTTCTTTCACATCTTGCGGCATGAAGCCTTTTTCTACTGCACTGCTGTAAATTTCTTCTGCATTTTCAAAGTTATTGAGATCTCCGAAGACAGCGATGACCGCTGCAGAAGTCTCTACTTGGTTTTGATTGAATTTCGCCAATGGAGCCAATGTTGCTTTTGCTTCATCACTTTCAATGACGAGGAAACGCCACGGCTGCATATTGACAGAAGATGGCGCCGTTGTTGCTGTTGTCAGGATTTCTTCCATTTCCTCACGGCTGATTTTCACGGTTGGATCGTAGTTCTTGATGGATCTGCGCTTTTTTAAGATTTCATTGAAGTCATTTGCTTTTTGGTATGTCATGTTGTATTTCTCCCTTGCATTAATATTATTTCAAATTATTGATAAACGGCCCGTAGTTGCGGGGCGTATGCTGTACGGACAGCCATTTCAGGGTCGTGAATTCTTCCAATACCCACTCCCCGTTGAATCGTCCGAGACCGGAGTCTTTCTCTCCGCCAAATGGCATGTGCGGTTCATCGTTGACGGATTGATCGTTGACATGGATCATGCCGGTATGGATCTGATGCGCCACATTCGTACCGTGTTCAATGTTGGAAGAATGGACAGCTCCGCTTAATCCATATGGGTAGGCATTGGCCATCTCGATCGCTTCTTCATCGCTTTCAAATGGAATCAATGCAGCGACAGGACCGAAGATTTCGTTTTCGGCAATCGCCATATCATTTTTAACATGCGTCAATACAGTTGGTTCAAGGACATTGCTGTTGGCTTTGCCGCCAAGCATCAATTTCGCTCCCTGATCAACACTTGCCTCGATATCTTTCAGGATTCTGTCTACTTGTCCGCGATTGATCAGCGGACCCACATTGGCATCTTTTTCAGTCGGATTGCCAAATTTAAGCTTCTTCGCTTTTTCAATGAATTTCTCTGCAAATTCATCGTAGATCGCTTTATGAATGAAGATGCGATTCACTGACATGCAAATTTGTCCTTGATGATAGAATTTCCCGAATAAAGCGGAATCGACGGCTTGGTCGATATCTGCGTCATCCAAAACGATGAACGCATTATTTCCGCCAAGTTCCAACGCGGTTTTCTTAAGATGCTTCCCGGCAAGTTCCCCGATGTGCCTACCGACTTCTGTTGAACCTGTAAATGAGATAAGGCGCGGCGTTGGATGTGTGACGATATCGTCTCCAATTTCCGATCCTTTCCCAACGACGACATTCAATAAGCCTTTAGGAAGACCTGCCGCTTCAAAAATGCTCGCAAAGATCAATCCGCCGGTTACCGGTGTATCCGTCGCTGGTTTCAAAACAACTGCATTCCCTGTCGCAATGGCAGGAGCAATGGAACGGATCGCCAGATGGAATGGGAAATTCCATGGGCTGATGATTCCTATGACACCAAGCGGACCGCGGTATACACGGTTTTCTTTTCCGGCCGTCTGTGAAGGTAGGATCTTCCCTTCCATGCGGTACGGATAGGTTGTTGATTCCTTAAGGATATTCATGGAAGCCTGGAATTCACTGCTGGCTTTCATAAACGTGCTTCCTGATTCTTTCATCAGCCACTCGAGGATGACTTCTTTATTTTCTTCCATTACATGTGCTGCTTTTTCAAGTACCGCCCTTTTGTTTTGCGGAAGTTCTTTAGCCCATTCTTTTTGGGCGCTTTCTGCTGCTTTATATGCTTCATCCAAATCTTCCTTGGATGCTGCCTGTATGGAAACGAGCTCCTCTCCGTTATAAGGATTGGAATTGGTCATGGAAGTTGAACTGCTCCCTTTTCTCCACTCGCCGTTTATAAAAACTCTTGAAAAATCTGTATTCATCTCTTTCCTCTCCTTTTCATTTAGGATATAAAAGCTGATACAAGCCTTTCAATATTCACTTTTTACATTTTGCCCAATGCATTGTGCAGTTATTTGACCTTAACGCTTAAACACTTTATACATTTTTGATATAATCAGTATAAAGTGTTCATGGGTAATACCATACTCCTCTTTTATCCGTTTGTAAACTATTAAAACTTGGAACCGTCAAAACGAGCACATCGGGATTATGATATAATCCTTTTTGGAAAGGATGTGGGAAATATGCGAAAGCTCGAACCAGAGGATAAACAGAAAATGAGAAGGATCTATGCAGGGAAAATCTTGAATGTAGTCCGGACAAAAGGATTCACTTCCATGACCATTCAAGAGCTGGCAGACTTGATGAACATCAGCAGGGCTTCCTTATACAATTATTTTTCATCAAAAGAAGATGTCATCATGGAGCTGACCAACTACTGCCTTACCTATATCGAGGACGCAGGAGAGACCATCCTGAATGAGGATCTTCCCTATCCGATCCGTCTGCAAAAAGTGTTTGAACAAGCTGTATTCTCAGCTTTCTATACATCAACGATTTATTTAAATGATTTGAAAAAAAGCTGTACGTCCCTTTATGAACAGAAGATCATTTCAAGAAAAAAACAGATGGATGCAGCCCGCCTGTTTTATCACAAAGGAATGGAGGCTGGCGTTTTTCATAAGCTCAATCCATCCATTCTGATCATGCAGGATGAAGTTGTATTGGAAAAAATGCTGAACACCTCCTACTTGGCGCAAGAAGGGTTGTCCTTGAAGCAAGCATTATTTGACTACTATGAGGCGAAAAAGATCCAAATCGTCAGGCCGGAGTTCATTCATGAGGAGGAAGACGCTGCCATTGAGGGTGTAGTGGACTATATCCTTCAAAAACTGGCGGAATCCTGAGAATTACAACAAGAGGGAGAGACGAACATGAAGAAATATACCACCTTATTCTTTGACATAGATGATACATTGCTGGACTTCGGGGCAGCGGAGAAATCCGCTCTTGAGAAACTTTTCAATGGGCAGGGCATCCCGTATACTCCGGAGAACATCGCAGCCTATAAACAGATCAACCAAGGTCTTTGGAGAGCATATGAGGATGGCACGATTGAGCAGCAGGAAGTCGTGAATACGCGATTTTCCCGGTTCTTTGAAACGCACGGAAAATCCGTGGACGGAACCCTTTTAGAGAATCAATACCGGAGCTACTTAGAAGACGGCGAACAGGTGATGAACACCTCGCTGGAATTTATCGAAGCCTTGAGAAAGGATTTCGATTTGTATATCGTGACCAACGGGTTGACGAATACACAGGATAAACGATTGCGGGCTGCCGGCCTTCATCCTCTTTTTAAAGAGGTATTTGTTTCAGAAGCAATCGGCCACCAAAAGCCGAAGAAGGAATTCTTTGATTTCGTATTCAATCGGATTCCAGGCTTTATTCCTGAGCGCGGATTAATCATCGGCGACTCCCTGACCTCGGACATGAAAGGCGGGTATATGGCAGGCATGGACACATGCTGGTTCAACCCGGGCCAGAAGCCAAATCCAACTGACATCGTGCCAACCTACGAAATTAAAAGCCTGGATGAGCTAGTCGACATCTTGCAGCTCAAGGCCGAGACTGCTGATTGCAGAAAATAATAAAGAGAACAAAGCCGTATTCACAGCTGTGAGTGCGGCTTTGTTGTATATAGATAAGAACGTGTGAAAAATCAGAGGGGAGTTTTGTACGGCCACTCTTTTCCTTCTCCAGCTCCAACGCCCAGAAGCATGGCCTATGCTGAATTTGCTCCCCACTTTTCGGGTTAACCGCCGCACTTTTGAGAGAAACCTCTGGACTTTCTGTTCTAACCTCCCTACTTTCCGTGTTGACCGCCCCACTTTTTGCTCCAACCTCCCCACTATCCTTTTTTGGGAAAAATTAAACACCTCTGAACAGCCGACTCCGCTTTTCTTATAAAAAATGACAATTGTCATCTCCTTTTCATGACACTCCTTACTAAAATCCCCCTTTCCAAAATCATACAATAGGACTATGAAAACTGGAGGTGCTTATGATGAACGAAATCATAGCTGTTCAAAATGTCACAAAACAATTTCAACAGAAAAAAGCCGTCAACCAAATAAATTTCTCCATCAGCCAAGGGGAGATAGTAGCCATCCTTGGTCCGAACGGTGCAGGAAAAACAACGACCCTCTCCATGATCCTTGGTTTATTAAAGCCGACTGAGGGTGAAATCAAACTATTCGGCTCCGATCCCCAAGAGAAAAAAGTCCGGGAGAGAATCGGCGCCATGCTGCAGGAAGTCAGTGTCATTCCCGGATTGAAAGTGATTGAGATCCTTGAGTTGATCAGGAGCTACTACCCATCACCCCTTCCGCTCAAGGAACTGGTGGAACTGACCGGTTTGACGGATGGAGATCTAAAAACGATGGCAGAAAAATTGTCCGGCGGCCAGAAACGCCGCCTCAGCTTCGCATTGGCCATCGCAGGAAATCCAGAATTGATACTATTGGATGAACCGACTGTCGGAATGGATATCACTTCAAGGAACCGGTTTTGGCAAACGATCCATGCAATGGCGGAGAAAGGGAAGACGATCATTTTCTCCACTCACTACCTTCAAGAGGCAGATGAGGCTGCACAAAGGATCTTATTGTTTAAAGATGGAGCAATCGCTGCGGATGGGACGCCGAGCCAAATCAAATCGAACCGCTTCACTCCATCCATCTCTTTCATGGTCGACGCGGAGAAATCACTTGAAAGGCTATACGAGCACCCTGAGATTGACCAGGTCCACAGGAAAAATAACCGGGTCTACCTTCACTCAGCGAATACAGACCGCTTATTGGAGATTATTTTTGAAGAAAAATTAGGAGCAAGGGATATCCAGATCGAACGAGGAAAATTGGAAGATGCCTTTGAACAATTAATCGGCGAACATAAGGAGGCTATGTAACATGAATGCATTTAAAATGCAGTGCACAGCAGAAATTAAACGGGTTTTGAGGAATCGGTATTTTGTCTTTTGGTCCCTGTTGATGCCGATTGTTTTTTATTATATTTTCACTAATGTCGTTAACACCAAGGCTCCGGACCAGGATGCATGGAATGCACATTACCTCATGTCCATGACGGTATTCAGTGTGATGGGCTCCTCCATCATGACTCTCGGGATCAGACTGGTGCAGGAAAAGGCGCAAGGCTGGTCTACCTATATGAGGATCACACCATTATCCGATACCGTCTATTTTGCCGCACAGATGGTCGGCCAAAGTGTCATTCATATCCTGTCAGTTGTCGTAATCTTTACCGCAGGAGCGCTCATCAACGGCGTTTCTCTCTCCGCCTTTGAATGGGTTATGAGCGGACTATGGATTCTCCTTGGCTCCATTCCTTTCCTCGCATTCGGAACGCTTATCGGATTAATGAAAAAAGTCGAAACAGCAGCAGGCATCAGCAACATCATTTATATGGTGCTCGCTGTGGCAGGCGGATTGTGGATGCCGATCGATGTGATGCCAAAGCTTATGAAAAATATCGCTCAATGGCTTCCCTCTTATCATTTCGGCAACGGCGTTTGGGAAATTTCCAATGGCAGCCTCCCTGGTTGGAAAGATATTGTAATTTTGGTCGCATATCTGGCTGTATTCATGCTACTATCAAAATATATTAGAAGAAAACAAGAAGCGGCGTGATGTAATGTGAAAAAAAACTTCAGTTTATTTCCGAAGCAATATGGCTTCTTTCCGTATATTTTCCTGGTCTATCTATTCTTCCCTTTCTACTATTTGACCCAGGAAACAGGGATTAAACAGGTGCTGGGGCTGGTGATGATCGTACTTTTCCTCGTATCTTACCGCCAGCTGTACAGCACTCCATCAAGATCAAAAGTATTTACGGCCTGGCTGCTTGTCGAGCTCGGGGTCATATTCGTGGTCGGCTGTTTTTATGACGTGAACTACCTGTTTTTAGGCTTTTTCCCTGCCAATTTTACAGGGTACTATCAGGATAAACGCAGATTTCAAAGAGGCTTGGCGGGATTGATTTTTGTCCTTATCTTCCCGCTTATTTACCAATGGATGCAGGATGATTCCGCTTTCTCTCTCGAAGGATTTTATTATTTTGTTCCCTTCCTTCTCATCATGATCGCTTCGCCATTTGGCGTCCGTTCCATGAATCGCCGGATGGCGCTTGAGAAAGAACTCGATCAGGCAAATCAGCAAATAGCAGAATTGGTGAAGCGCGAGGAGCGCCTCAGGATTTCGCGCGACCTTCATGATACGCTTGGACACACCTTATCTCTATTAACATTGAAGAGTCAGCTCATCCAGCGCCTTGCACCGAAGGATCCGGATCGGACGGTGCTAGAGGCAAAGGAAATGGAAATGGCTTCCCGCTCCGCCCTTAAGCAGGTAAGGGAACTTGTATCGGATATGAGGACCATCACGATTGCTGAAGAGCTCATTCACATCCAGCAGAGCCTAAAGGCTGCTTCCATCACCTATCAGTTTGATGGAAAGATGGAGTTTTCCTCCATCCCCCCTCTCACTCAAAATATCGTCAGCATGTGCATACGGGAAGCTGCCACCAATGTCATCAAGCACAGCAAGGCGACGCATTGCACCATATCTATCAGCCAGACTCCGGATAGATTATTTGTCAAAGTGAAGGATGATGGAATGGGCATCGACTCCGCCAACGCCGTGGGAAATGGACTGCGCGGAATGGAAGAGAGATTGGCGCTCATCGACGGGGGATTAAAGCTCAGCAATCATCATGGGGCACTACTGGAATTGAGCGTCCCCATCATTAATAAAGCAGAGAGAAAAGAGGTCGTCGGATGATTACGCTATTTATCGCGGAGGATCAGCGAATGCTTCTAGGTGCACTCGGGTCCCTATTGGATATGGAAGAGGATATGAAGGTCATCGGACATGCCATGACTGGTGATGAGGCACTCTCTTCCATCCTGAAGCTTGAACCGGATGTATGCCTGATGGATATTGAGATGCCCGGGAAGACAGGTCTCGAGGTAGCGGAAGAGTTAGCCATGAGAGGCTCGAACAGCAAAATCATCATTTTGACGACGTTCGCCCGCCCTGGCTATTTTGAACGGGCAGTGAAAACCGGGGTCCATGGATATTTGCTGAAGGACAGCGAAATCGATGAACTGGCTGAAGCCATCCGGAAGTGCGTTAAAGGTAAGAGGATTTTCAGTCCGGAATTGACCTTCAATGTGATCAGGGAAGAAAACCCTCTCACTGCGAAAGAACAGGAAATCCTCCGCTATGCTGCGTTAGGAAAAACAACAAAGGAAATCACATCAGAGCTTTATCTTTCCTCCGGCACCGTAAGGAATTACATATCCGAAATCCTCCAAAAGCTCGATGCCAAAAACCGGACAGAAGCAGCAAGCATCGCCAAACAAAAAGGATGGATTTGAACAGCCATGGTAAAGGGCTCCCTTTCACCATGGCTCTCTTGTGAATTAGCGACACGTAGGTGACAGGCACGCCCCGGTTTTTGTCGAAAAATTGAACTGCTCATTCCTCGGGTGTAATTTCTTGAAGCCTGGACCGGCTTATTGGACAATATAGAAGGAATAAGAAATTACAGCATTGAAAGGAAGGATCGACATGAACCCATCTAAAACAGCACTCTTAGTCATGGATATTCAAAACGGCATTGTCGGCAATTTTGCGGAGAATCCGGAAGTGCTCATCCCTATTCAGGATTCAGTGAAAGCCGCCCGCGAAGCAGAGATTCCCGTCATTTTTGTTCGCGTCGCTTTTAAAGAAGGCTATCCTGAAGTCAACTTAAACAATAAAATGTTTTCTGCCATCAAGGAGAGCGGCAGCATGACAGAAACGGATTGGTCTACACAGATCCATGAATCCGTTGCACCACTCTCAGGGGAGCCGCTTGTGACAAAGCGCCGCGTCAGTGCATTTGCAGGCAGCGACCTTGAAGTTTTGTTAAGTGGACTCGGTACTGAGGAGCTTGTATTGACTGGAATCGCCACAAGCGGCGTCGTCCTATCAACATTAAGGGAAGCAGCTGATAAAGACTTCCGATTGAAAGTCCTTTCCGACGCTTGCATTGACCGCGATCCAGAAGTGCACCGCGTCCTTGTGGAAAAAGTCTTCCCTCGCCAGGCAGACGTCTTGACCGCATCGGAATGGGCCGATTCATTAAAATAAACTTTTTTACTAAAAACCGCTCATGGAAATATCTCCATAAGCGGTTTTTTTCTACGTCCACATGTTAAGGTGTCTGAAATATTCGAGGACAAATTCATAAAAGAGATTCTCAGAAGGCGATAACTTCCGATTTTTAGGAATGATCAATCCAACCGACCTTTTGACATCTGGGTAAGTGATTTTTATTTTTTTCAACCCTTCCGGCAGATTCCCGAAGAGTGTCGTCTCCGGAAGAAGAGTGACGCCAATTCCCGAAGACACCAGCCCCTTGATCGCATCCAGATCTTCCCCCTCATATGGAATGGAGGGCTGGAAACCTGCTTGTACGCAGGCATCGACTACGATCTGACGGAGCATGAATCCCTCTGGAAATAAAACAAATGGCTCTGGTTCCAATTGATTTAAGGACAGGCTCTCAAATTCAGCAAGACTGTGCGTATCGGATAGCATAGCCAAAAAATTTTCCGAGAACAGGATATGAGCATGAAGCTCTGGATCATTTGCCGGCACCGGACCTATAAAAGCCAAATCAATCTCCCTTTTCTTGATCCCTTCTGTCAGCGTATCATAGGATGCCTGCTTTAAGTGAAAGCGAACATCCGGGTGTTCTTTTTTGAAGGCAGAAATAATAGAGGGAAGCATGCTGCTCGCGATGCTGGATGGGAAGCCTATGCGGATGATGCCGCGCTCGGGCTCTAAATATTCTTCTACCAGCCTTGACGCATTGTCGACTGCTTTAAGAGCGAGTATTGCCTGCTCCAAAAACATTTTCCCAATAAAGGTTAATTTTACATTCCGTCCTTCCCTCTCAAAAAGCTCCACACCTAACTCTTTCTCCAGAAGCCCCACTTGACGGCTCAAGGCAGATTGAGCAATGTGCAAGGACTCTGCCGCCTTCGAAAAATGTTCAATTCGCGCTACTTCTACGAAATATCTTAATTGTCTTAATTCCATTAATATTCCACCCATATCATATCGAGATTAATTATATCACTATAATATATTGTTAATATGAATAATGAAACCTAAAATGAAAAATAGAGAGAAAAAAAGGAGTGAAAGAAGAGATGAAAAGAATTGGTCTAGCATGGCAGATCTTCATTGGTTTAGTTCTCGGTATTGCTGTCGGAGGAATTTTTTACGGAAACCCTCATGTAACCGATTACTTGAAGCCAGTTGGAGATATATTCATACATTTAATTAAAATGATTGTCATCCCGATTGTCATTTCCAGCCTGATCGTAGGTGTTGCGGGTGCAGGGGATATGAAATCGCTTGGAAGACTTGGGGGCAAGACCCTCCTTTATTTTGAAGTCATCACCACCATCGCTATCATTGTTGGGCTGCTGGCAGCAAATCTGTTCCACCCAGGCACAGGCGTCGACCGCTCGCATCTGGCAAAAACCGATATAAATTCTTATGTAAGCACGGCAAAAACCACTGAAACGCATTCAATGGCAGATACATTGGTGAATATTGTCCCTACAAATATCATTCAATCCATTGCAAATGGGGATATGCTCGCTGTCATTTTCTTTTCAGTCATGTTTGGTTTGGGAATAGCAGCCATCGGCGAAAAAGGAAAGCCGGTCATTCAATTTTTCAAAGGAACGGCAGAAGCCATGTTCTATGTTACAAACTTAATTATGAAAACGGCTCCAATCGGAGTATTTGCACTCATTGGTGTAACCGTTTCTACATTCGGATTATCGTCATTGATCCCATTAGGGAAACTAGTGATTGTCGTATATGGAGCTATGATATTCTTCATCCTTGCCGTGCTTGGTTTGGTAGCCAAAATAGCAGGATTTAATATTTTCAAACTCATAAAATACTTGAAGGATGAATTGCTGCTGGGATATTCAACAGCCAGTTCAGAAACAGTCCTTCCAAGAATCATGGAAAAAATGGAGAGGCTGGGCTGCCCAAAGGCCATTACATCCTTCGTCATCCCTACCGGCTATTCGTTCAACCTTGATGGGTCGACACTCTATCAAGCAATTGCCGCCTTATTCATCGCCCAAATGTATGGAATTCATTTGAGCATCGGCCATCAGATCACACTTGTACTCGTATTGATGCTTACCTCAAAAGGAATCGCAGGGGTGCCTGGTGTATCCTTCGTCGTGCTGCTTGCAACACTTGGAAGCGTCGGACTCCCTGTTGAAGGCCTTGCCTTTATTGCAGGAATTGATAGAATCCTCGATATGGCTCGGACGGCTGTCAACATTGTCGGCAACTCATTAGCGGCATTGGTTATCACGAAATGGGAGAATAAAGGAAAGCCAACTACTGAATTAGAAGAACAATCCGCATAATAGAAATGCGCAAGCGCCCTGCTAAGCCCCGACCAGCATAAGACGGAACTCGAAGGAAATCCTGATTTCCGTAGAGGTATGGCTTATGACTCGAGGGGCTGGGCGCTGGAGCTGGACAGAATATCACTCTGAATTTTTATACTTTCTTATCTCATACAAAAAGGTGCAGCCTGGAAGACTCCAGCGGCTGCACCTTTTTTATTTGCATTCTATTATATTCAATTAAAAACCTGTTCTTTTTCGTTCAAGCCGAGCGTTTCGGCCGTTGAAGCAAAAATTTCATCAAATAGAGCTGGATTTTCAACAAGCGATACGCCATAGGACGGGATCATCTCTTTGATTTTAGGCTCCCATTCTTTTATTTGCTGCGGGAAGCATTTGTTCAAAAGTTCGAGCATGACGTGGACAGCCGTTGATGCACCCGGTGAAGCACCTAGAAGAGCGGCAACGGATCCATCAGCAGAACTGACGACTTCTGTTCCGAATTGCAAAGTTCCTTTTCCTGCAGGCGTATCTTTAATGACTTGGACACGCTGGCCTGCCACGACGATATCCCAATCTTCCAATTTAGCTTCTGGAATGAATTCACGCAGTTCTTCTAGGCGCTTCTCATTAGACAGCAAGACCTGCTGGATCAAGTATTTTGTCAATGACATCTCTTTGACACCTGCTGCGAGCATCGTAAAGAGATTATTCGGTTTGACGGAATTGATCAAGTCCATGTTGGAGCCTGTTTTCAAGAATTTTGGCGAGAAGCCGGCAAACGGTCCGAAGAGCAAGGACTTCTTGTTATCGATATATCTTGTATCAAGATGCGGTACGGACATTGGCGGCGCGCCGACCTTTGCTTTTCCGTACACTTTGGCATGATGCTTCTCAGCTACCTCCGGCTTGTTGCAGACCATGAACAGTCCGCTTACAGGGAAGCCGCCGATATGCTTGGATTCAGGAATGCCGGTTTTTTGCAGAAGCGGCAAGCTTCCGCCTCCGCCTCCGATGAAGACGAATTTTGCCGTATGATATTCGATTCTTCCGCTGTCGATGTTGTGGATCTTCAATTCCCAAGAGCCGTCGCTGGTGCGTTTGATATCCTTCACAGTGTGTTTATAGTTCACTTCGACATTTTGGCTCTCGAGATGTTTGAATAACATGCGGGTTAAAGCACCGAAATTCACATCGGTTCCGGAATCGATTTTTGTTGCAGCAATCGGTTCAGTCGATGTGCGGCCTTCCATGATAAGCGGAATCCATTCCTTTAATTTTTCAGGGTCATCCGAATACTCCATTCCTTGGAACAGCGGATTAGCTGAAAGCGCTTCAAATCGTTTTTTCAAAAACTCCACATTCTCTTCCCCTTGAACCATACTCATATGAGGAATCGGCATGATGAAGTCCTGAGGATTGCTGATCAATTTGCTGTTTACGAGAAAAGACCAAAACTGTCTGGAAAGCTGAAACTGCTCGTTGATTTTGATTGCTTTGGTGATGTCTATAGATCCGTCAGGCTTCTCGGATGTATAGTTAAGTTCGCACAGCGCAGAATGGCCGGTCCCAGCATTATTCCATTCGTTGGAGCTTTCTACCCCTGCTTCTGCGAGTTTTTCGAACACTTTGATGTCCCATTCCGGTGCTAACGCTTTCAATAATGATCCCAAAGTCGCACTCATGATTCCAGCACCAATTAAGATAACGTCTGTTTTTTTCTGTACGCTGCTCATTCTATCCTTCCTTACCTCATTTATTTGAGAAAAAATGTTCCGGCGCTTCTGCTCCAAAGACAACTAAGCAAAACGCCACCCACTGACTGAATTATTATATCTCTATTATAAATATTACTAGAGTAAAATATCTACTTTATCTAAAATTATAAACTATTTAAACCATTTTAAAAAGTCTACAGTATTTTAAAAGATTAAAGTACATTCAAAAACCGCTGCTTTCTGCTCTTGATTTGTGCTAAAATTATCAGGAAATAATACATTCAGAGAGGTTTTATGCCATGGAAAAAATAAATAACAGTTCTTCCACACGCAACAAAACGTTTAATTTAATTTTGACTGCCATGCTGATTGCCCTTGTTTTTGTGGCAACCATCTTTTTAAATATCCGCTTGCCAATCGCTGCAAACGGCGGTTTGGTCCACCTTGGCACAGCCATGGCGTTTATCGCCACATTCTTATTCGGTCCGAAAAAGGGCGCTATTGCGGGAGCTGTCGGCATGGGCTTGTTCGACCTTGTATCCGGCTGGACATTGTGGGCGCCATTCACTGTGGTGGCACGCGGCCTTCAAAGCTATATTGCCGGAAAAATCGCCTGGTCAGGCGGCCGAAACGGGAATAGTGCTGCTATCAATCTACTAGCGGCTGTCGCTTCTGCTCCTGCAATGCTTGCTGTGTACTATATCTGCGAAGGGATCCTCTATAACAACTGGATCGCTCCCGTAGCTTCCATCCCGGGAAATATCGTACAAAACGTGGTCGGTATCATCATTGCCATCCCGCTTTGTGCAGCATTGAAGAAAATTTCTTTTTTTAAATAATTTTTCATAGAAAAAGGAGAGTGGCATTTAAAGCCATTCTCCTTTTTGATTTATTCTCAGTCTTTTTCCAACAATGCAGCCCCGGCAATTCCCGGATGTGTCATTTCATATGGATCTAGGATCAAGTTAAGCTCTTCTTCCGTCAAGACATCGTATTTCAAGCACAGGTCCCGGATTGGAGAGCCGTTTAAGATGGCTTCTCTTGCAATGCGGGCTGCGACTTCATATCCGATATGAGGGTTGACCGCCGTGATGACGCCAACGCTCTTTTCAACGTATTCCTTCATCCTGTCTTCGTTCGCTGTAATCCCTTTTACACAATGCTCGGTAAAAGTCGTAAAAGCGTTGTTCATGATGCTGATGGATTGAAGAAGGTTAAAGATCAGAACAGGTTCCATAACGTTCAATTCAAGCTGTCCCGCTTCGGATGCCAATGAAATTGTTTGATCGTTTCCAAGAACTTGGAATGCTACTTGGTTGATCAGCTCAGGCAGAACAGGGTTTACTTTCCCTGGCATAATAGAAGATCCAGGCTGTCTTGCAGGCAGCGTGATTTCACCGAGGCCCGCTCTTGGGCCAGATGCCATCAAGCGCAGGTCATTCGCGATCTTGGACATATTGATCATACAGATTTTCAACGAGCTGGATACTTCAGTATAAGCATCTGTATTCTGCGTCGCATCAACGAGATGTTCCGCTCCTTGGAATGGAAGTCCGCTGATTTCAGCTAAATATGGAACTACCAGCTCGATATAGCGAGGGTACGCATTTAAGCCTGTCCCAACTGCCGTTGCCCCCATGTTCAATTCGTAAAGGTGCTGCCTGGATTGCTTGATGCGCTTAATATCACGTTCGATCACGCGGCTGTATGCTTCAAACTCCTGGCCCAGTCTGATTGGAACGGCATCCTGCAGATGGGTGCGCCCCATTTTAATGACATGGCTGAATTCCTTCGCTTTCGCTTGGAAAACCTCATGCATCTGTTCCATTGTTCCGATCAATTTTTCCTGCAGATTCAAAACCGCGATATGCATAGCGGTAGGGAATGAATCATTTGTAGATTGAGACATATTTACATGGCTGTTCGGGCTGCAAAATTGATACTGCCCTTTTTCTTTGCCCATGATTTCAAGGGCGCGGTTAGCCAATATTTCGTTCACGTTCATATTGATCGATGTTCCGGCACCGCCTTGAATCGGATCGACAAGGACATGATCATGCCATTTTCCTTCGATCATTTCATCTGCCGCCTTGACGATTGCTTCTCCGATTCCCGAATACAGGCTCTTAACTTCCATATTCGCCATCGCAGCCGCTTTTTTCACCATCGCCATGGCCTTGATCAATTCAGGGTGTATACGATATCCCGTGATTGGGAAATTTTCAACTGCACGAAGAGTTTGAACCCCATAATATGCGTTCGCAGGAACTTCCTTCGAACCTAAAAAATCCTTCTCAATACGAAAATCATTTGGTGTAAGTGACATAACTCCAATCTCCTTTATATAAAAAGAACTTGATTCATGTGCTAACTTAAAAAGTCATCGTATCCACTATAAAGTGCCTAGAAGGAATTATCAATGATTATTCGCGGGACATGGGGACAGGTTCCTCGTCCCATCCCGATGCTGGAGTTAGATAGGTGCAGTGTATAAAGTAATGTGCTTTAAACCTAGTTGCGGGACGAGGAACCTGTCCCTGCGTACCTAGTTTCTATTTAACTTTTCCAGCTCCGCCAAGATGGTTTTGAATTTAGACTCGGTCTCTAGGATTTCTTCCTGCAAATTGGTTGTGATTTTATTCACTCTTTCTGCTTCCTGTCTGATATTCCCTACGTTGTCATTGACTTGATTAATGGACTTAGCCACGCTGGCAGCTAATTTACGCACTTCATCCGCAACGACATTGAAGCCTCTCCCATGTTCACCCGCACGCGCTGCTTCAATTGCGGCATTCAATGCCAGGATATTTGTTTGCGTCGATATATTATGGGTAAGTTTTGACACTTCACTAATTAAGTCCGTTTGTTTTTTTAACGCCTGGAGTGCCGCCAATTTTTCTTTGGAGTTATCCATGACGACATTGACCAATTCAACAGGCATTTCTTTTAACTGAGACATGATTTTCATAGTATTTTTTTCGCGTGCTGTAATGTCCGTCGCAATCTTAAGGACCCCATCCACCTTGCCTTCCTCATTTAAAACGGGAATATAGGTTGCTTCGAGCCATATGATATCTCCCCTTTTATTGACTCTTTCGATCTTTTCCTGAAATTTTATCCCTTTCTCCAAGTTTCCCCACATGTCTTCATATTCCCTGCTGTTTTTAAATTCATCTGTACAAAATTGGCGATGTGACATCCCTATCAATTCAGGAACAGTGTATCCCATAGCAAGTGCAAAATTTTCATTAACCCAAATCACTTCTCTATTTAAATTAAATTCTATTATCGCTAAATTCCGTTCTAATGCCGCTAATAATGATTTCTCCTCAAGCATTTGAGTACTTGCATTAGCGGACGCTGGACTGGCCGTAGTCATATTATTACTCCTCTTCTATTAAATAGGTACTATTTCCTATTCTAAACATTTGAAATTTTTATACAAATTTAAACGCTTTTCGGGACAGAGGGACAGGTTCCTCGTCCATACCCATTTTCCTCTGCTTGCATATTATGCTTTGATATACCGAAAGCAGGTGAAAATCTAATGGTTTGGAAGGGAAACCAATATGGAAAGAACTACGATTTTATAAAAAAATACCAAGAGGATTTAAGTAATAACCACCATCCACATCATCATAATGGATGTCATCTTCCGCCATCATGCTGTCCATGCTGTCATAAAAATTTTTGTATATGTCAAACGGGAGCACCGGGGCCGACTGGTCCAGCCGGTCCTATGGGGCCAACTGGACCTACCGGAGAAACGGGACCACCAGGCGGCGCTACCGGAAATACCGGCAACACTGGTCCAACGGGCGATCCTGGACCAATGGGACTCGCAGGACCCACCGGGCCAACAGGACCCACGGGCGAAACTGGAACAACCGGCAATACCGGCGATCCCGGACCCACCGGAAGCACTGGGGCTACTGGTGACACTGGCCCTACTGGCAATACCGGTAACACCGGACCGACTGGCGATTCCGGACCCACCGGAAGCACTGGGGCTACTGGTGACACTGGGCCTACTGGCAATACCGGCAACACTGGACCTACCGGCGATCCTGGACCTACCGGAAGCACTGGGGCTACTGGCGACACTGGCCCTACTGGCAATACCGGCAACACTGGACCTACCGGCGATCCTGGACCCACCGGAAGCACTGGGGCTACTGGCGACACTGGCCCTACTGGCAATACGGGGACGACCGGGCCTACTGGACCGACCGGCAGTACCGGAGCTACTGGCAACACTGGCTCCACTGGCAATACCGGTTCAACCGGGCCTACTGGACCTACCGGCAGTACTGGAGCTACTGGCAGCACCGGCTCCACTGGCAATACCGGTTCAACCGGACCGACTGGACCTACCGGAGCTACTGGCAACACCGGAAGCACTGGGGCCACTGGCGGCACTGGAGCTACCGGCAATACAGGGCCAACTGGACCGACCGGCAGTACTGGAGCTACTGGCAACACCGGCTCCACTGGCAATACGGGGACGACCGGGCCTACTGGACCTACCGGCAGTACCGGAGCTACTGGCAACACTGGCTCCACTGGCAATACGGGGGCTACCGGGCCTACTGGACCTACCGGCAGTACCGGAGCTACTGGCAGCACCGGCTCCACTGGCAATACCGGTTCAACCGGACCGACTGGACCTACCGGCAGTACCGGAGCCACTGGCAGCACCGGCTCCACTGGCAATACGGGTCCAACAGGGCCGACTGGACCTACCGGCAGTACCGGAGCCACTGGCAGCACCGGCTCCACCGGCAATACGGGGCCGACCGGACCTACTGGACCTACCGGCAGTACCGGAGCTACTGGCAGCACCGGCTCCACTGGCAATACCGGTTCAACCGGACCTACTGGACCTACCGGCAGTACTGGAGCTACTGGCAGCACCGGCTCCACTGGCAATACCGGTTCAACCGGACCTACTGGACCTACCGGCAGTACCGGAGCTACTGGCAACACTGGCTCCACTGGCAATACCGGTTCAACCGGACCGACTGGACCTACCGGCAGTACCGGAGCTACTGGCAGCACCGGCTCCACTGGCAATACCGGTTCAACCGGGCCTACTGGACCTACCGGCAGTACTGGAGCTACTGGCAGTACCGGCTCCACTGGCAATACGGGTCCAACTGGGCCTACTGGGCCTACTGGATCTACCGGCGCTACTGGTCCGACTGGAGCAACACCGACCAGCTCTACAAAGGCAATTATGTTTGGAGGAACTAACACTGGTTTTCAACGGATAGCCGGTTCTCCAGGAGCCGTTTCCAATGTCCTCCCTTATGTAGTTACGGGAACCACCGGTAGTGTAGTAGGTTTTTCCAGTTCTATCAACATCAATAACTTAGCTGCAGGAAGCTATATATTCCAAGTCTGCAGGAATGTAGCGAACAATTTATCTGCCCCATTAGGCGGAAGTATCATTTCAACTATTACACTGACTGTAACAGCATCCATTACCGGAACGATCATATTCTCTATCAGGCCGACAGACGTCGGGGCACAGCCTGTATATGTATCTAACAATGCCCCATACGTGCTGACTACAGCAACCGTGACGTGGACTTCAAATATTGGAGGGAATCCCGTCGCCCGAAACGATGCCATTTCCCTTTATTCCAGTCCAAATATTACTCAAAGCGCCCTTTATGCCGTCTATCTCAATACCAATATATAAATTAAAGAACAGGGACCTTAAATGCGTCCCTGTTCTCTTTTTACCTCATTCTGATTATCTATCTCATACATAAACCGTTCCATTTTTTCAATAACCCTATCAAAACTGAACTTTAAAGCTGTTTCCCTGCCTTTTTCCCTTAACTCGTTCCGTCTTTCGGAACTCTCTAACAAAGTAATAATTGCCTGAGAGGCAGCCAAGTGATCTCCGGGTTCTATTTGCAGGCTGTTATCGCTGCCGGCATATTCATTGACGCCCCCACACCTCGTTGTAATCACAGGGATTCCGCATGACATTGCTTCCAATGGCGGCATGCCAAAACCTTCATAAATCGAAGTGAACAAAAAAATATGGGCCATTTGATAGTGATTCCTCAGCTCCTCTTGGCTTGGATGAATCACATATTCAATAGGGAATGGCACATACCCAATGTCGGGGTGATGCTGGCAGACCCATTTTACTTTAAACTGATATCCCAAATCCCTTACATGTCGGAGTGCCTTAAGAGCCACATCAAACCCTTTAAACCTTAAAAACGGGTTTCCTACAAGAAGAATAGTCAATACATCCTCCTTCGGCTCCTCTGTTAAAGGAAAATAAAATTTCGTATCCACCCCATTCGGAATGATCTCTGTTTCTTTTTGATAGCGGGCTTTTAAAATAGTTGAAACAGTAGAAGACACGCTTGCCATCCTGATTGCAGTTTGATAGAGATTTTTCATTTCCTGTCTGATCCACTGTGCTTCATATAAATTTGGATAATCACCAAATAGCCAGTTATGCCCCTGCTCCCAATAGAACGTTTTCTCATTCAAATCCAACAATTCAGGAATCTGCTGATACCAGCCTGTTACAATGATATCGCAATGTTCTATATGTCTGACATACGATTCATTGGGCGGAACAATGATCTCCCCATCAACTTCTATTGGATACCAATTGGGGACCGCCCTTGTACCAGGATCCCCCTTATAAACGGCATAGATCTGATGTCCCCGCTTCCTTAATTGTTCCATTTGGTGAAGCAGCATTTTCAGTCCGCCTGTCAAATTCAAATGTGGAAGGACGTAGGCAATCTTTAGTTTTTTCTTAGTAGGGGGGTCAGCAGGAATTTTAGTCTTTTCAGGAGGAAGAATCTTAAATAACAACGCTCCATTTTCACCGATATTTAATTGTTTATACGTAAAATCGAAAGATAAAAAATCAATCAGGTTCCACCTGCTTTTGTGTGTTTCAAGCGTATTCCCCAAATAATCCCCCTGAGGTTCCGGATACAAAGGGGTAGAAATGATCAATGATTTGTTGGCATGTGCAAGGAGTTTTTGAATGATTTCCAATCCCTCCGGCTTTTCAAAGTGCTCCAGTACATCAATCAGTAAGATAGTGTCATAGTCCCCCATTTGATCAATGACAGATTCAAGATTCCCATAAATAACCTGATTATAGACATACTCATGCAAAGGATTCCTGTATCCTGCAAACCCTTCTATTCCATCAATCTGCAGCTGCCAGCTTTTCTTTTCATACCGCTCAAAAGGAATATCAAAAACTTCCCTGAGCAGCACGCCATATTTTCCAAACCCTACACCAACATCCAAAATGGAGGAGGGTTCATCAATGCGGATATGTTCGATGATCTCCGGTATAGCTTGGTAAAAGCTCGTTGGCATTTTACTCCTCCTGTTCTGTCAGTGACTGAAAATATTCCTCATTATATAAAACCATCCGGTTCGTGGGTTCGTAAGCCTTTGCCATTTGATTATGGTGTTTTGATTTCTCAATTTGACCAAGCCGGAAGTAGCAAACGCATAGTTGCAAATGAGGAAGCCACGTATAGCAGTTATGATTAAGGAAGCCCCCTTTTGCCTTTGCGGCTTCATAGTCCAAGCTCGCAGCCAGTTCATACCAAAAGACAGCCTTATCTAACTGATCCTTGGATAAGTAGATGAAACCCATCCTGCAGCATTGATCAGCCCTTGGGATATCGTATTTGAAGGAGTTTAAAATCTGATCGATGGCATTCTCCGGGTCTTCCAGCGCCAAGTAACAATCTGCCATCTTAGCACAGCTGCTGATGCAGTCCTCCACCCAGCCTTCGCGGGTATCAAGAAACTTTTGATAATATTCAATTGCGCGTTCATACAGCTTGTGATCGAGGCATTCATTCGCATAGTAGTACAAATCCCGAGGAGTAAATGAGCGCCCTTCTCCCAGCATTTTCTCGTATATGTCCAAATTACGGGTGCTCACGCCTGTTTTTTGGCTATTGTGAACGATGTGAATATCACTGGAGATGACATTGCCCCCTACCTCCATATATTCATGAACAGACCCGAACCACCGGAAGCCATTGCTTTTCTTCACAATTCTGTTCCTTCTTACACTCTGCGTCACCATTCCCTCTTCATTCCGTGCCAAAATGTAAGGCATCGAAACCGCATCTATATCTTCACGCAAAAAAATCTTTAATGCTGAAAATTTCTCTTGTTCGCCTTCCGGCAGCACATCGTCAGCATCCAGCCACAAAATAAAGTCCTTCGTGGCTTTACTGAAAGAAAAGTTCCTCGCTGCAGAAAAATCATCTATCCATTTAAAATCATAAATTCGATCCGTATAGCGCGAAGCTAATTCCTTCGTTCCATCGGTCGACCCTGTATCAATAATGTTGATTTCATCCACCAAATTCCCAATAGAATCGAGGCACCTCCCCAGCACCTTCTCCTCATCGCGCACAATCATGCATAAACTAAGCGTCATCATCCTCAATGATCACTCCCTCTAACCTATAAGGCATCACTAAAAACCTATGAAGAAATGAGCAAAATATGCACAGGTACATGGGGACAGGTTCCTCGTCCCATCCCGATGCAGGCGAAAGATAGATGCATTGAATAGATTGATGTGCCCAAAAATGGAATAGCGCGACAAGGAACCTGTCCCTTCGTCCCACTATTTGTCTAAAAGTCCCGAATTCTCATCAATATCTCATCTATTTTTCACGAGATTCTTATCATAAACAAGCATAAAGCCTGATATCTGTTTTTTACAAAATTCAGTAAAGTTTTAGTTGTAAGTACATGAATATTATTCCAAATGAAGATTGAAGAACCATTGGAAACACGCAGATGAATTGTGTCATTTGGTTGGTTCGTTTTATTTGGGGAAATGGAGAGGTGAAAGATGAAAAGAAGAAAATTGTTAGTGTCAACGGTTGCCTCCTTGTTGAGTTTGACGTTGTTTGCGTCTGGCGGCTCAACCTATGCGGCAGGACCGAAGAAGGTGCACTTAGAAAATGGAGCACCCGCAGCAGCGAAGCACGGAAAGTATAAGAAACACTCTGATCGGAACAAAATGACTTCTGTCACGGTTGCGTTGAATTTACGAAACAGCGATCAATTGGATCAATTCATTGCAAGTCTTAACGACCCATCATCCCCGAATTACAAACATTATTTATCAACTGAAGAATTTAAGAATCAATTTGGACCGACGGATGACACAGTCGCCAAGGTGAAAAACTTCTTAAAAGACCAAGGTTTTAAAGTCAAAAATGTCTCCAGCAATAATACATTTATTACAGTCAGCGGTAAGATTGGACAATTGGAGGATGCCTTTGGCGTCACCATCAATGATTATGAAAATGACAAGGGACAGACGTATTTTTCGAATGCGGACGCTCCTGAAATCCCTGCTGAATTTGCAGGTATCATCACGGATGTAGAGGGATTGGATAACGAACCGCACTTTACACATCCACAAATACGAAAGCCGTCGCCAAAAGTGACGAACAAAGCTGCAACTGTTGAACCTAGAGTCGGCAGCGGCCCGTCCGGCGGCTATACGCCAACTGAGTTAAAAGGGGCTTACAACGTCAGCCTGCTTGCTAATGCAGGCTACACTGGAGCTGGCCAAACTGTTGCCGTCATGGAGCTTGATGGCTATAAAGCTTCTAATATCACAAACTATAGCAATTACTACGGTCTCGGAAGCCCTGCACCCACCAATGTTTATGTTGATGGCTACAATGGAGCAGCCGGCCAAGGTGAAGTCGAGGTGGAATTGGACATCGAAGTGATCAATGCCATCGCTCCGAAAGCACAGGTCATGGTCTATGAAGGCCCCAATACTGGCCAGGGATTGGTTGATACGTATCAAAAAATCGCTTCAGATAATAAAGCGAAATCCATCTCTGTCAGCTGGGGAATCAGCGAGCTGCAAGCGGGAAGCGGCTTGATGAACAGCTTACATTCGGTCTTCCAGCAGTTTGCAGCTCAAGGGCAAAGCATCTTTGCGGCTTCCGGCGACAACGGGGCTTACGATGCTGGAGATTCTACAAAAGCAGTCGACAGTCCAGCCAATGACCCTTATGTGACTGGCGTCGGCGGAACACATCTGAATTTGAGTGGATCATCCTACGGTTCAGAATCCGTTTGGGCCAACAGCTCTAATAAAACAGGTGGCGGCGGTGGTTTATCGACGGTTTACGCCATGCCTTCCTTCCAATCCGGTCCTGGCGTGCAGAACAGCTACTCCAATGGAAAACGCCAAGTTCCAGATGTCTCAGCGGATGCCGATCCAAGCACAGGTTACTCTATCTACAGCTCTGGCTCTTGGACAGTAGTAGGAGGCACATCAGCAGCTGCGCCATTATGGGCGGCCATTGCAGCACTGAATAACCAATATGCAGCAGCAAACGGAAAGGGCAGCCTTGGACAAGCAAACCCTACTCTTTATCAAATGTTTAATACAACACAGACATACCCCGCATTCCATGACGTTACAAGTGGAAATAACTTATATTATCCTGCGACAGCTGGCTATGATATGGCATCGGGCATCGGGACACCTGACGCATATAACTTGATCCGTGATATTAATGGATCCAGCGGTTCCGGCGGTGGTACAGGCGGAGGAACTGTTACTGAGCTCATCACAAATGGCGGCTTTGAAAGCGGACAATCACCGTGGACAGAATCCAGTTCCGGCGGGTACCAGCTCGTTGATTCTTCCCTCCCGCATGCAGGTAGCAACTCTGCTTATCTGAATGGCTACAACAATAGTACAGACTCAATCTATCAAACTGTCAGCATTCCTGCGAATGCAACAAGTGCAACACTGACGTTCTGGACATATGTCTCAACGCAAGAAACGAGCCACGCGTATGATTTCCTATACGCACAAGTCCGGAATACAAGCGGATCCCCGCTCGCCACACTCTTAACATTGAATGATGGCACAGCGTCCGGATGGGTTAAGCGCACCTATGACCTTTCGAATTACAAAGGGCAGACGGTTCAAATTGCCTTCAAAGGTACAAATGACAGCAGCAACCCGACTGACTTCTTCGTGGACGATGTAAGTCTGCAGGTTCAATAATAGGAATGGGACAATTGGGGACAGGTTCCTCGTCCCATGCCGTATTTCGAGATAGCATAGCGGCAATGAATTCATATGAAGCTTAGTAAAAGAAAGTGCGGGACGAGGAACCTGTCCCTCCATCCCGCATCTTTTAATACTCCCGAATTACTCGGCTGTCATAAACAGACTCAATAGTCCAATCTGGATCGCCTTCTGTAGAGACCTCTACTATTTTAGACAACATGTTTTCTTCCATCATAGAGTCTATATATAAATACCGAATCTTGCCTGAAGATGTTTCCTCTACTTCCTCATATGACTTTAATTGATAAACCTCTAAAGCCATTCCAATGATCTCTTGAATGCCTTCCTTATGATCCTTATCAAAACCATTCATCTCACTGATTGTCTTCCTAACAAATTCCGTAATACTCAAGAATCATTTCCCCTTTCATTAAGAGACAGGGGGACAGGTTCCTTGTCCCACCACCCTGCAAGCACCATGGATATATGCTACCACATCGATAGCTCCCTCTACTCTGATCAAGTCACCAAATTGGCGTGGGACAAGGAACCCTCAGCACCTCACTCTGCTTTTCTAATCGGTTTTGGGACAAGGAACCTGTCCCTCCGTCCCATGGAGATGCTGCCCAGCAGGATGAAGCTGATGGCAGAGATGATGAAGACGCTGGCTAATCCGAACCAGTGGCCGAGGGATGCTCCTATGATTGGGGCGAGCAGGCTCGCTGCACTTTGGACGGCGGTTGAGAAAGCGGTGATTCTTCCCAATAGGTGTTGCGGCGTCTCCGTTGTCAGGATATATCCGTATGGCACAAAGAGGGCAGTTCCTACACATCCGATTACAGCGAAAATCACTATCCAGAATAGAAGATTCCCATGGGCGAGGCCATAGCAGCCCATTCCTACCACAATCATGAATGTACCGGATATCACCCTTCCAATTGACATGAACAGAAGTGGATTCTGCTTCCATTTTTTAAAGAAGCCGCATAAGAATGCCCCTGCGACAGAACCAGCGCCAAGTGCACTGCTGAGCACCCCATATCCCGTTTTATCCAACCCCAGTGACAATGATAATGGAGCAAAGAAGCTGTCATAGAGAAAAATAATAAACATGGAGATAGAGGTAATCCAGATCGCAGTGGATAGGATGCGATTTGAGCGAATCAGTGAAAACCCTTCTTTCAGCTCCTCCCAATAGGAAACGCTAGTAGGTTGATCCTTTTCCTTCATCACCTCTAATGCAGGCAGACAAAACATCAGCAGAAAAGCTGCGGCATACAATACCCCCTCTGCCATAAAAACCATTTGCGGACGTGCAGCGGCGAGCAGCCCTCCTCCAACCAATGGTGCTGTGATCTTGGTTACATTCAACACCATCTGGCTGATGGAAGATGCCTCCGCAAGATAAGCATCAGGCACCACTGAACGCGCAGCCGCTTGTCTTGCTGGCTCAAAGATGGAGGCTAATGAAGTTTTTAGGAAAATCAACAGCAGCAGCACCCAGAGACCTGGAGCGAAAAAATAACCAACTGCCACACCTGCACGAACAAATGTCGTCATGATCAGGATTTTCTTTTTATCCCGCCGGTCGATCCAAACAGATGACAACGGACCAATGACGATATACGGCAGGAACATCATAACGACCGCTGCAGCATTCGCCCACAGATCCAGCCCCCATTCAAACGAAATGAGTGCGTTGACTGCCAGCAGATCAAGCCAATTCCCAAAGCTCGATAACACTTGAACGAAAAATAACGTGCGGAAATTTTTCATATTAAATATAGAAAATGTTTGTAAATCCTTCATAAAAAATATCCCCTTCTTACAGTAAATTAATCAGTAAGAAAAGGATATCAATGAACTGTCAGAAGAATATCAGAGGGACTGGCGAAATAATCGTTCTAATTCTGTCGCCAAGCCCTTAAAATCATGTTGTTTGGAGAGTGTGTCCCATTTCGCCTGGTATTCCTTTGGAACCTCAATGCTCAAATGACGACCGAGATCCATCATATCCTTTACGCCATTTACCATATTCGGCACAAATTTAGAGGTCCCTAATGTCGCGAATCCTTCATCCATCAACTGGAGACCTTCTTTTCGACTCGCGTTCATCCAATTCGCAAACCCTTTTAACATAAGGTACCTTCCCTTTTCCCTTAAATACGGATAGTTATGGAATAATTGATCACCTGCTGCAAAATGGGATTCGAGTGACTCAGATTGCCGCGAAGCAAGGGCCAATTTTATTTCCTGGACTTTGATAAATGTAGAGATATCTTTGTTCATTTCACCCGCATCCATTTTCGAATGCACGAAATTGATTTTCCGGGCAGCCTGTTCAAAATCCCCATTATTAAGGTATATCCCAATCATGCCAAAAACATCAAATTCCTGATGCTGCACCCATGGTAGAACGTTTGATTGCAATGCCTTCTCTGCGTACATACACGTTTGATCAAACCGAAATTGAATAATCCCGTATATGTGCAGGAGATAAAAAAGCTTTTGTGAGAACGGAACATCCGGTGAATCCAGAACAAACCAGCGAAAATCACCATTTACAAAATGGAGGTAGACTTTTTTATGGATTTCAATCGGAATGGCCAAAGCATCATGCTGGCTCGCAATGGATTTCAGTCCAGTTCCCTGCCCAAACAAGATGTATTTGCGAAACAGAACATCCATGCTCTCCTTGAATTCCTGATCGTGTGAAAGAGGATTGTCCTCGTGGGTCTGCTTTATTTTCAGCCGGTATCCAGTCCCCCGGACCGTTTCAATAGCGACTCTATCAAAAGCAGCGAGCTTCTTCCGCAAACGATAAACGTGGTCGTCAACCGTACGATCTGTCGGGGCCTCCATAGGCCAGACCCCGTCCAGCAATGCTTCCCTCGAAAGTGTTTGATTCAGATGTTCAAATAAATAGTGCAGAAGATGATACTCTTTCGGCAATAACACAACCCTTTCACCATTGAAAGAAACCGCATAATCAGACCGATCAAACTGAAAATTTTTCATGTTAGACCTCCGGGACATGGGGACAGGTTCCTTATCCCACCCCACTCTTCTTCTCTATTTAGCATTCAATGAGCCAGCTGTTTAAAAATCAATGAAAAATTCTTTTGGGACAAGGAACCTGTCCCTGCGTTCTCTTCAAAGTGGGTGCTGGGACGCGGAACCTGTCCCTGCGTCCCAGTTCTGCAGGAACGGGCTCGGTTCGCCTACACTGTATAGGTGCAATTCATGCATCGCTCTGGTGCAGGCTGTGTAGAAGGTCCTGCGCAGGCTCTCGTCACCGTATACATACTCCGATGCATCGTAAATGATGACAGCATCAAATTCGATACCCTTCGCTAAATAGGAAGGGACGATTACGACACCTTGTTCGTATTCAAGCGAGCTTCTTTTCAATAGTTTAAGTTCATTGATCCTTTCTGATAAAGCCTCATATGCCTGCAGACTTTCCTCCGCAGATTTGCAGATGATTGCAATGCTTTCATAGCCATGACTTTGCAAATCTGCCACTTTGGATGTAATTTGATTGTGCAGTTCTTTATGATCTGCGAATTTTTTCAACTCAGGCCGCGCGCCGTCCCGTTCAAATGGAATGATTCTTTCCCCATTCGGAACCAGACTTCTCGTCAATTCGATAATGGGCTTCGTAGATCGGTAGCTACGGGAAATATTGATGACTTCTGTTTCATCCGGGCCATATAAGCTAGTCAGGATATTGAAATCAACCATTTCGCTCGCATGGGCGAAGATCGCCTGATTAAAATCGCCAAGCACCGTCATTTTTGCCGCTGGAAATAATCGCTTCAAAAACTCGAATTGAAATGGTGAATAATCCTGGGCTTCGTCCACGACGATATGCTTAATGGAACTATTAATCTGGAATCCCTGGATCAGCTCTTTTAACAGTAAAAATGGCGTAGCGTCCTCATACAATAGTTTATTTTCATCGACCATCTCCACGGTCTCTTTACAAATATCCGCCCATTCCTTTGGAGTCTCTCCTTCAATCCACTGGTCGATCTGTTCGGCAGCGGCAAAAATTTGCTTGTAAAGCCCCTTATAATCAATGAAATGAAACCCTTTGATCCATTTACGCAGCGGCTTCAATTTCCGGCGGACAATCAATCGGGCCAGCGCCGTTGGTTCAACCTCATAGTCCGCGATTTCTTCTCTTTTATATCCTTGTTTTTTCGCAAGGATGGTACGAGCCTTGTGATATTGCTCGTTGCTTAGGAGCTCCATTTCCTCCTGGACCCAAGGCTTCGACCGTTCCGCTTTTTCGGCATTATTCAGTTCTTTAAGGAGCCATTCTTTTAACTTTTCCAATCGGTTATGAAAACGGAGGTTTGTGTCAAAATGATAAAACCTGTCAGCTATTTGTTTTGCGGAAACGATTGAGTTCCCTCTAAATTTAATGTCTTTAAATATCATTCCACACGACTCGAGTGATTTCCTGTATGCATTGACTGCATTAAAAAATTGGACACCTGCTTTAAACTTGATGCCCGCAACCCTTGCCTGATACGAAGGCGAGTGCGGTGCAGTCAACACATACTCCAATTGCTCATATGGATGTTCCACGTGAAACTTTTTGCTCAAACGATGGTCCAAGTATTCCTGAAATGTGACCTGCTGCATGTTCTCTTCCCCGAGCTCCGGAAGCACATTTGCCACGTAGCTGTTAAACATCGTGTTGGGAGAAAAAAGAATAATTTGATCAGCATTCAAATTATCCCTATATTTATATAACAAATAAGCAATCCGCTGCAGGGCGGCGGATGTCTTGCCGCTCCCAGCCGCACCGTGGACAACGAGAAGCCTTCCCCGATCATGGCGGATGATCCGGTTTTGCTCCTGCTGGATGGTAGCAACGATATTATGCATCTGTTTGTCAGTGCCTTTGCCCAGCACTTGCTGCAGAATTTCATCGCCTATGGTGAGACTTGTATCGAACATGGATTGAAGTTCACCATCACGGATTAGATATTGCCACTTTTTCTCCAGCACCCCGTCGATTTCACCCTCAGGGGTTGAGTATTTTGCCGGACCGGGCTGATAATCATAATAAACACTTGAAATTGGAGCCCTCCAGTCATAAATGAGGAAGTTTTCTCCGCTCTCGTCGCTGAGAGAGGAAATTCCAATGTAGATTTGTTCCTGATCCGTGGTCCCTTCTTCCATAAAATCGATTCGGCCAAAGTAAGGGATCTTCTGCATCCGGCGGAGTGTGGATAAGCGCTTGGAAGCATGCCGATGACTCGTTTGACTTACCGACAGAGCTTGAGCTTCTTGGCGCAGGCCAATAATTGTCTCAAGGTAATCGTCGAAAGTATCCGTATTCACTTTGATCTCATCCCAAAAGTGCTTGCGAATATGAACTACTTCATTCTTGCGGCGTGCAGTTTCCTCTTCCAACCTGCTGATATCCTTCGCAATGATCTCCATTACATGATCGACACGTTTTTGCTCCTGCTTGTTTTCCAATTTCAAAGCAAACACTCCCTAAATAAATATTTTCATCAGAGGGTTGACGAACGAACTAATTTTGTTGTATAATTAAAATAGGGAAAATATATTAAAAATTAATTAAACAACACATATCTATATAAATTTACCATATAACCTTCACGTTTTCAATATCAAAAGAGCAGCATTTACAGGGAAGTTTGATCCTTTCTGTAAAAGCTGCTCTTTTTTGTGTGCTGGTACATAGGGACAGGTTCCTTGTCCCATAAAGTTTATTAGGAATATGAAGATCGCAGTTGAAACGATCCACCGTCTATCTATGGGGCACGAGTGGGACAAGGAACCTGTCCCCTGGTGTCCCATTTCCCTCTTATTTTGAATTATTATTGCGTTTCAATTGACAACGATAATCATATCTATATAATAATTATTATAAATTAAAAATTATTATTGAAAGAGTGCTCCCTGCTTTTTTCAAAGCACAAGTTTCTTTCTATTAATCTTTTAAAATATACATCACTGGAGGAATTTCATTATGTCTTTAATCGGTAAAGAGGTACAACCATTCACAGCACAAGCATATAGAAACGGAGATTTCCTTGAAGTTTCCGACCAGGATTTCAAAGGCCACTGGAGCGTCGTTTGCTTCTATCCAGCAGACTTCACATTCGTATGCCCAACTGAATTGGAAGACCTTCAGGATCAATATCCTGCGCTGCAAGAGCTTGGTGTAGAAGTATTCTCAGTATCCAGAGATTCACATTTCACTCACAAAGCATGGCATGATACATCAGAAGCTATCGGTAAAATCACATATACAATGATCGGCGATCCTGCACACGTCCTTTCCCGCCAATTTGACGTACTCGTCGAGGAACTTGGACAAGCAGACCGCGGTACTTTCATCATCGACCCAGACGGTATCATCCAAGCCGTTGAAATCAATGCAGATGGAATCGGCCGTGATGCTAGCACACTAGTAAACAAAATTAAAGCAGCTCAATATGTGCGCAACAACCCAGGTGAAGTTTGCCCTGCAAAATGGAAAGAAGGCGGAGAAACACTTAAACCAAGCCTTGACCTTGTAGGAAAAATTTAAGGAGCGCGATGACAAATGGCACTTGATGCAGAAATTAAGTCTCAATTAAATCAATATCTACAACTATTAGAAAACGACATTCTGCTAAAAGTCAGTGCGGGTAAAGATGACGTAGCAAAGGAAATGCTGGCTCTTGTCGAAGAGCTGGCTTCCCTGTCATCTAAAATCACTGTCGAAGAAGCAGAATTAAATAGAACACCAAGCTTCAGCATCAACCGTATCGGAGAAGATACCGGAATCACTTTTGCCGGCGTCCCGCTCGGACATGAGTTTACTTCTTTGGTTTTGGCTTTGCTTCAAGTAAGTGGACGAGCACCGAAAGTGGAGCAAAATGTGATGGATCAAATCAAGAATATAGAGGGTCCCTATCATTTTGAAACCTATGTAAGCCTCACTTGCCACAACTGCCCTGATGTTGTGCAGGCCCTGAATATCATGAGTGTGCTGAACCCTAACATTACGCACACAATGATTGATGGAGCAGCATTTAAAGACGAAGTTGAAAGTAAGAATGTGATGGCCGTACCTGGCGTTTTCCTAAACGGCGAATTCTGGAATGGCGGCCGAATTTCCATTCAGGAAATCCTGGCTAAATTGGGCGAAGGCTCTAGTGCTGAAAATTTTGCTGAAAAAGATCCATACGATGTCCTTGTTGTCGGCGGCGGACCAGCTGGTGCAAGCGCTGCTATTTATGCTGCGCGTAAAGGCATCCGCACGGGGATTTTGGCAGAACGCTTCGGCGGCCAGGTCCTGGATACGCTGAGCATCGAAAACTTTATCAGTGTAAAAGCTACGGAAGGTCCGAAGCTCGCATCTGCCCTTGAGGAGCACGTAAAAGAGTATGATATTGATATCATGGACTTGCAGCGTGCGAAGCATTTAGAAAAGAAGGACCTTTTCGAAGTGACTCTTGAAAATGGTGCTGTTCTGAAAAGTAAATCCGTGATTCTTTCAACAGGTGCACGCTGGCGTAATATCAACGTTCCGGGTGAACAAGAACTCAAAAACAAGGGCGTCGCATACTGCCCGCACTGTGATGGTCCATTATTCGCAGGGAAAGACGTTGCGGTCATCGGCGGCGGCAACTCCGGTGTCGAAGCAGCAATCGACCTTGCAGGGATCGTCAAACATGTGACCGTTCTTGAATTTGGATCAGAGCTAAAAGCAGACAAAGTCCTGCAAGAGCGTCTGAACAGCCTGCCAAACGTGACTGTCGTAACCAATGCGGCGACCCAGGAAATTACCGGGACTGATAATGTCACAGGCATTACTTACACCAACCGCGAAACTGGCGAAGACCATCACATTGAATTACAAGGCGTGTTTATCCAAATCGGCCTTGTACCAAATACAGAATGGCTGGAAGGAACACTCGAGCGCAGCCGCATCGGTGAAATCATCGTCGATAACCGTGGAGCCACTTCCATTCCGGGAGTATTTGCAGCAGGAGACTGTACAAACAGCACCTACAACCAAATCATCATCTCCATGGGATCCGGAGCAACAGCAGCCCTTGGTGCATTCGACTACCTCATCCGCAACTAACGGGACATGGGGACAGGTTCCATAGCCGTCAAATTAACAAGAAAAAATAGGTACGTAAACCAGTGATAGTAAGAAAACCCTATGACTATTCAAAATTTTTCCATATATAGACGACTTGAATGAAAGCT